>NZ_JAAHGN010000209.1:0-8725 GCF_010672485.1 Moorena sp. SIO2C4
GAGACATTAACGGCGCTCGTGGGATATTCCTACGAGCCTTGGTAGATACACCCTGGTTGAGAAATCAACTTGCATTAGTGAGCCAAAATTTTCCCTTGAGAGATTCTGGTAGCTAAAAAGTATCGGTGCTTTTGATTTTAGTCTGCCTTTGCTTTTTGAGCTTTTGGTATGTCAGTCCCGGACTCAGCAAGCTTTGGTCTCCCCGTACTCAGGAACTTTTGGGAGATATTGCCCAAGGGTCATTTCCACCACAAATTAATGGATTGCAATTCCCACAGTTATTGACTCTCTCCATCCAAACCCTTGCCATGTCCATACTAGGGATTGCTGGTGCTGGTATTGCTGGGATGGTGCTGTCTTTTCCAGCAGCCCATAATTTTCTGCTTCCCGGTGGATTGCTCAATCCCAATCCCAAGGGATTAACTATTGCGTCGGTACAAGGTTGGACAATACTGGTGCTAACTCGGATAGTCCTACTCTTTTGCCGAGCCATTCCCGCACCGATTTGGGCAATAGTAGCGCTATTTGTCCTGTTTCCTGGAATTTTACCCAGTGCGATCGCACTCGGATTAAACAACCTCGGTATTCTAGGCAGATTAATGACAGAAACCAATGAAAACCTGGAAAAGCCTCCTTTAGAAGCCTTGAAAGCCCAGGGAACTCCGGGAACGCTACTGTTTCTCTATGGAATACTGCCGATTAACTTGCCCCGTTTCCTAGCTTATATCCTCTATCGCTGGGAAGTCTGCATCCGGGAGACTGTCATGGTCGGATTAGTAGGAGCTGGAGGGTTAGGTCTGTTGCTGACCGAACAATTGAGTAGCTTTGACTATAGCAGTGTAGTGGTAACCAGTAACCCCAGATTTCTCACAAACTTGAGAAACCATGACTAGGACAAAGTATTTCGACACAACTATACCGATATCAAAATCCTTGATCTCCCAAATTCTTCCCCATACTTGAATTAACTTGAATTAACTTCACCGCATCACCCCATCACCCTATCACCCCATCACCCCATCTCTGAGTGAACCAACTCTCTAGCTATTTTTATTCGCACAAAAGAAACTATTTGTCGATGATTTACGTCACCTGACCTTATGACAATTGTCACAACCCCTATTACCACAGGATCACCTACGATCGAAGAAAAATTCAGGATACTGAAGATAGGGGTAACTACTTAATAACGTTACTACTAGATGACGTTGCTACTAGAGGAGTGTAAAATGTTAGAAAAACTTATCTTAGCTATAACCTTCACCTTAGTACTTTATTTATCTTCAGATTTCGGTTTAATCAGCACCGACTCAACATCTTCTGCTCCTCCGGCATCAGACCTGACAGAGGAAGTTGTGAGTCACTTACCATCAAACTGACATCTGACACTATTCCATTAATCCTTTTTGTCACCCTTTTAGGACTAAATCCGCTTTATTTTTTCAGTGATTTGTGTAATTTGTTGGTAATTTGTTCCCATAAGCTCTTCTGAGTTTTAGTCTGCAAAGACTCATCCTCTGGCATAGGTTCATTCAAATAGCGGTAATGTTTCCAGATATCCCAGTAAGGACAACCAGGCTGAATACGAATACCAGCCCAGTGTAGATATTGTAGGGGTTGATTCAAATTTGGATCAATAAGTCGTACTCCTTGGGTTTGAAATTGTTTACTACCTGCCCAATTTCCTGGAGCTCCCCCTGGTCTACGCACAATATTAAATCGGTGGTGCATCTGCTTCAATATCATATAGTTGATAATCGGCTGATCGGAGGTTTTCTGGGAAAAGTCAAAGTACTCGGGATGAGCCGCACACTCAGCAAAGGTTTCATATAAGGTTTCTTCACTAATCTTATTTTTCTTGGCTCCCCAAAACCCCCCATTAAAGATATCCTTCAGTTCCGCTTCACTAAAAATCTTATCTTCAATAACTTTAGGGGTGAAAACATTGGTGATTCCCCCGACATGCTGGTAATCACAGCAAATAAAATCATAGTCAGCCAGGTAGTTAAGATTATCAGCTATCTTCTCAAAAACAACTATATCGGTATCGATATAAATAAATTCATCAAAAGTTCCAAACCAGCAAGCCTGTTTCCGGAACTGATTCGGCCTAGCAAAAAATCCTTCCCCGAAAATTTCGTGTAGCTTAGTAGACAGGCGTTCGATAAACTCCAAATCTGGATAAATCTCTACTCCATAGGACTCTTGGAGAATTTGGACGACGTTTTGATAATTGTCATCATAGGGAATCAAAACAATTGGGGTATCGCTATCATAACAGCGGATACTATTTAGTAACGCAATAGACTGCTCAATCACCCGGTCATTAGCAGTGATGTAAATTCCACGATTCATAAAATCTGCCTCAACGAGTGAATCCTAACTTCTTGAATACTTGAGCGGTTAAACTAGGAGGCTGGTTGTAAGGTTTAGCTTTAGTGGTAAACTGAGGACGTTTCTCTGGTTGATGATAATATCGGTAATGTAAGAAAATATCCCGGTAGGGAAAGTCAATATTATCCCCAGCACACAGTTTATTGAAAACTTTTGACTTGATTCCAATGTAATGAAGATAAGTCAGCCGATTCCCATGATCATAAAGTAGATTATCCCGAACCTCAAAGTGAGGAGATGTTACCGAATTGCCTGTTCTTTGATCTTTAGGCAAACTCAGAGAAAAATTATGGATAGATAACCCAGACCTCATCCTCATGTAGTTGAGTACAGATTGGTTAGGCGCTCGCTTATAGAGAACTTCTGCTTCCCCATTAGCTAACTGAGAAACTAACCATTCTCGCTGCTTTTCAGGAAATAATCCCCGCTTAGCCCCATAAAATCCCGAACAGAAAATTTCTGAATTAATCTGGGATTCATGGAATAGTTCCAGTAACTTCGGTGAGGCTAAGTTAAAAATATGTGCTGGGTCTTTATACTGAAAGTCATAAACCACAAAATCACTCTCATCTAACTGCTTAAAGACGAAATCTAAGGAATTCATCAGCAGAGTGTCAGCATCCAGATAGATAAATTTTTCAAATGGACTCTGTGGATCAAAGGCACAGTAACGATGATTTTCACCAACCCGATAGAATTTCGTCTTCATGCCTTGTGCTTGCCATTCTTGTAAAGCGTCAGGGTGAGTTTTCCAAACACGGTAGGAAAACTCTTCCCAACGGGCAAATAGTTCTGGATTATCCAGCAAGGTGACATTATCTCGGGTGGCAATTTCTTGACGGACCTTGTCTAATTGATCATTGTAGGCAATTACACAAACTGGAGTCTCTTTCCCAGCATTAACCTCTATGCTATTGAGCAGTGCTACCAGTTGGTTGTAAACCACATCATTAGCCAATGTATAAATTCCTGTGCTCATCTAGACTTACCCCAGTTTTTCCACTACTTTAGACAAGAAGTTGAGTAAATTCAACTCATGTAAAATGATTTGACGTGCTTCTGCGATCGCATCTAGAGCGTCATGCCATGCATCCGGTGTAGCGGTCACCTCCTGAATGTAAGCTAAGCCCTTTTCATCCTCACTTGGCAGTCTCAAGAAGCTTCCTGGAGGCAATAATTTATCAGCAGCAGAACCACCATAGTATATGGGTAAACACCAGGCTAATAAAGCATCCCACAACTTTTCACTCACATACCAATCATTACCAGCATAGTTTTCAATCGCCAGGTTGTAGTAATAAGGAGCCATCGCATTCCACTTATTCCCTACTTTTCCATATCCGTTTACCCAGTCTGGCAAATCCCGTCCATACACGTCAAATTCTAGATCACTGTCCCTCAACAGCTTCAAAAACGCCAAACGCTGACGATGATTAGCCGTGCGAGCAATACCGGAGGTAATCCAACAACAGGAACGAGCTTTTTCAGGCGGTCCCATTTCATTCAATTCACGAAACGAATTGTTGTGGTATGAAATAGCAGGCATATAGTCAGGAATTGGCGCAAAATCATCAGGACCACATACATAGCCACAGTATTCCTGAGCTTGTTTATATTCATTAATTCGGATCTCTTCCCGTTCTGGAAAGGGAGGTTCTCGCACCAAAGAAATAATCCGTTCTTTCGGCACTCCCCGCAAGAGAGTCTTGAGATCTGCGACCTTAGGCTCAGCGGGCTTGTGAGCTAGCCCAAAAAAATTGCCAAATTTGGGTTTAACTGGTTTGATGTCAGAAAATTCGTTAAAGTTGTATAGCAGTAAAAAATCCGGTTGAGGTGCAGTAGCTATCATTTGAATATTTTTCCAAACCCCCAAAGGACGAGGGGTTTGTTTCCATAGCCAATCAACAGGACTGGGTTTCAGTGCCTTATAGCTACTGATCATACCGATAACTTTTTTGTCCATAGTTTTGGACATAGCTTAATTTCCTAACTCATCAATTTGAAGTTGATAATAATTTGATCAGCTTAGTTTCAGCTTAACGTAAGCATTTAGCTATCAGCTAAATGCCGTTGGCCACGCTACTTGAGGTGCTATCAGCTATCAGCTATCAGCCTATGCGCTACTTGAGGTGCTACTGTTCGCGCAGCGTGCCCGTAGCGCAATCGGTGCTTTTGAATCAAATAAGCTGACGGCTGACGGCTGACGGCTGACGGCTGACTGCTTACAGCTTAACTTACTTAACTTCATTGTCAAATTCTAATTGTAAACTTACTTGTTAACTTAATTTTCAACACTTTAGCCATTGGGACAGATCCCGACCAATCAAATCTTGAAGCTGGAGGATATCCTCGCGATAGAATTCAATCAATTGCTTCCGCACTGCTGGTGATAACTTAGGTTTACCACGATTTAAAGATCTAATCTTGTTAACTAGTTTATCCCTTAGGCTAGTAGGAAGCAATGGACTTAGAATTGATTTAACTGGGTGCGGTTGGTTCAAAAATGATTCCAACGCTTTGTTTTTGGGAAGGCGAGGAGCTTGCCTAACTTTTTCAGATATATCTGGGGTAAAGGTATCGTCTATCTCCAAAAAACCAAACATATCTTTCAGCATACCTAGAGGATTATTATTCAAATCTTCGTATAGGTAAACCTTAATCTGGCTTTTTTCAAAGGTATCATAATAACGCTTAATTTGGACATAGTAAAGTCCCTGGTGTTTATAGTGCCAGAAGGACCACCAGTTATTTTGAATGCGCTTCTCTTCTTGGTCAAGAGCCTCAGCAAAATCCGTTAGTGGTTCGCGCTCTTGCTTGAGTAAATGTAAATAGTTGGAATAGGCTCTTTCTGCTGGATCTCGAACAATTGCGATCAGTTTTGCCTTAGGAATGTAGTACTTTATGCGTTCAACAGATTTCGCAAGGTAGAGATAACTTGTAGATGCTTCACCAATAGCTACTTGATTAGTTACCTTTTTAAATAGTTGACGATAGGCGTCAATATCAGTGACAATAAAATCAGCTTCTTTTTCATCTCCCAACCCACGGAAATCTAAAGTTTCCCCTTCAAAAGCAAAAAACCTAGGTTCCTTGGAAGGACTCATGTAGATTTGCGGATGCTGCTTTAGATATCGATAAATTGAGGTAGTTCCAGCCTTAGCTGCACCTAGGATTAAAAAGTTCGGCATTGTCATGAGTCTATCTAGTTAACTGCTCCTTGATAAAGTGATCTTAGAAGGTGTTTAATCAAGTCCTTAGATTAGACATTAAATGATCAGGAGAGGGGGGCTGACCTTGTCATGTGGTCATGTCTTATTCTTTCCTATTCTTGACCTGATCTCCCCATCACCTCATCACCCGATCTCGAGGTCTCGAGATCGGCAAGTATTTCTAGTAAGCATAACCGAAATTGAGATCAGTAAGTGGGTTTTTTATACCCACTTATCAGGGGCTGGTGGGTACTCCTCTGTCAGCCGTCAGCTGTCAGCCGTCAGCTTAACATAAACCTATGCAGGCCTATGGCCACGCTACGGGAACGATAGAATTTAATTATTGAGAGATTGATGAGAATTGAAAGTCTGGTGAAAAGCCTTTGGCCATGCTAATTGAGGTGCTTTGTGGCACAAGCTTCTAGTTTTTGCTATAGGCCACAAGCGCTGTGACTTAACTCAGCATTATTCGAATGCTTACCTCTTTGATTCAAAAGCACCTCAAGTAGCACCATCCGTAGCGCATTAGCTGATAGCTGATAGCTGATAGCTGATAGCTGATAGCTGATAGCTGATAGCTGATAGCTGATAGCTGATAGCTGATAGCTGATAGCTGATAGCTGATAGCTTACTTTAACCCTAAGGGTAACCATATTAATCAGATATTATAGGATGTATAGATTCTGCTACATTGCTCATAATTTTGGCAATTCTATTTTCCCAAGAGAACTGACGCCCCCACTCAATTTGAGCGGCATAACCATTCACGTTTCTGGGATAGGTTTCTAATACCTGCTGGAGGCAACGAGTCAATTGAACTGGGTTATCTGGTTCACACCAGCCAGCAATAGCACTCGAAGATTTAAATTCCATCAACGGGGGAATTTCCGTCGCCACAATCGGAGTTCCTGAAGCCATATACTCAAAGAGCTTCAGAGGAGAGGTAAAGGTAGCCGCCTCACCAGAACAGTGAGGATGAGCCAACACATCAGCAGCTTGGAGTAAGCTGGGAAGCTGCTGGTGGGGAATATAACCTAAGAAGGTAACATTGTTAACTTGTTTTTCCCTAGCTAGCTGCTGATAAGACTGTACTTGAGATTGATTGCCACCAGCAAAGACAAATTGAATCTGTGGTAATTCTTTAGCAACATCAACTAATAAGTCTACCCCTTTGAAGCGATAGAGTCCTCCTGAATAGACCACTAACCTTTGACGGTTATCCACCAAAAGTTTTTTGCGCCATTCAGAGGCTTGTTCTGGTTGTCTTACTAAAAAAGACTGATTGAAGCCACTATGGAGTTTGATAATCTTTTCTGGGGGCATACCCCTACGAATCATATCGTCCCGAATATTATCAGCTACGGTGACTGCGACTTGAAAAAGTGGGTTTTGGACAATCGATTGATCATAGTCACTTTTTTTATAATGTTCCCGCTCATAAATGACTGGTATACCATATTTGATGGCTGTTTTCACTAAATTCCAATCCAAGGTGTGTAAGATTTGAGTATGGGTAAAAATATGAATTGGAAAATAGTAACGACAAACGATTGTGCTGGGGCTAGTCAGTTTCCCTTTCATGTGACCAATGGGCCAAGGCATAGCTAGGGGAGCCACCTTGAGCTGATCCTGAATACTGTAAAACTTGGTTAGATTTTCCGGTGGCTGTTGGAGCCGAAACGGATACAGCCAGTCTAAGGGATTCAGGGATTTCTCTGGGGGGTGAAGATAGACTAAAACAGTAGAATAACCAAGGTTAGCAGCAGCATTGGCGGAATTGACATCATGAACTAAGTGGGCAGCATTGGGTTGAGGTAAAGTATTTCTGGTAAAAAAGATATAGTGTTTATTCATTATTAGTTTAGAAGTGTTAATTGATCAGATATTCTGTTTGCCATTAATACTTAAGTAGTCTATTTCCTAAGCTCTCTACCACCATACTGCCCAAATTTTACCAAGCTATCCCCTTATAACACTCTTGCTTTTCATAAAACCATCCCGTCGGGACATCTCTAATTTCCAGCAATAGGGCTATTGCTAATGTCTGCTATTGAAGATGGGGCAACGGATTGGTTAACCCATTTAACAGATGGATCGATAATCGTCAACTACCAATGACCAATTACCCGATCCAATTACCCGTACTCGGATATGATCAGTAATCAACCGAGTACGGTATCATATCTCACATCTTTGGTCATCAAACTCGTTTTATCTACGGTAGATATTCTCAATCATTTGTATAAAAAATCACATAAAATCCTGAGGGATCAATTAGGGATCAATTAGGAGAGAAGCTTATTTTTAATAAAAATCACCTAGTCTTGGAGTGCCAATTTGGCCGAAATATTAAAACATGTAAACACTATTAATAAGTATTGTTAAATTAATTACCAAAAAAATAAGACTTAACTACAATAGTTAAGGAAAGATTAACGATTACTGCCTCCAGATTAATCAGTTGAGTGGTCAAACCTAACTAGTACAAGACGGCACAAATAAAGCTACCATTCAAAACAAACTAAAAGCTGACATCATCAGCTTTGTTAATTTTAAGGTGCGCGCCTCCTAGGGCGAGTAAATCGCCCTTGGGTCGCACCTGAAGAATTCATTTTGAATTTCGCAAAGCGGTACTAGTAGATGGTTGAACCAGGGTCGGTGCTTGTTAGAGGCAGTCATTTTTTAATAACTGACTGAATCAAACAAGGTTTAACATGCAGATAACACAGAAAGTTTACTGTCCTAATTGTGGCAGTAGTGCTCAAAGGATTTATTATCAAAACACTCACCTAACCCAGACTCAATGCCCCGTCTGTGATTATTTAATGATTAGCTGCTCTCGCACTGGCAGGGTGGTTGAGGCTTATGCCCCTGGCATCTATGCTCCTAGTGCTTAAGTAATGAGGGGGTGAGGGGGCGAACTCATAAGGGTAGGTTTTTAACAGAAGGGTTAGTAAAACGTCCCTTCTTGATGCAGCGCGGTCATGGGGGTTTCCCCCATGACCGCGCTGCATCGCTTATATTTTGTTCGCCTCCATCCTATCTAACCAACGTTTAAAACATGACCTTAAAACATGACCTTAAAACATTACTTCTAACTACTTCTAGATGCTCTAAGTTGT
>NZ_JAAHGN010000021.1:0-8296 GCF_010672485.1 Moorena sp. SIO2C4
TCTTGAGAAAACAACGGTACGGCGGGGCACGCCGAAACCAGGTGAAACAGGGAAGCAACGGACTTGATAAGGCACTTCTCAAAAAATAACCGAACGCTTAAGGAGACTAGCCCGCTGGGTCTTTCGTGAACTGAACTAAAATCTTAGTCTTGACGGGATTTCGGTTTAGATATTGCCATTTGGACACGGAGGTTTAAGGCCGGTCGTAGATCTAAGAATCCCCGTCTTTTTAAAGCGGGGAGTGTCAACCACCAAGACGGTTACAACCCAGTTTTTGCGGTGCGGCTCCGCGCTTTTTCAAAGCTAAGGGTGAAAGGGCACCAAGAGGATGATCAATCAAAGGCTGCAATTGGTGCCATTACGGTTAATAACCGGCTTGGCGGCGTAAGTCCTGATCAAATTTACCAGAGCAACAGTCTAGGGTGCTCTCTGATCAATGACTTGGTCAATCAAGCCATACTCCTTGGCTTCATCCGCTGACATGAAAAAGTCCCGATCCATGTCTTTTTCGATTTTCTCTAGGGATTGACCGGTATTTTGGGCGTAGATTTCATTGAGTTGATGGCGGATCCGCAAAATTTCCCTAGCTTCAATCTCAATATCCGTAGCTTGTCCACGGGTTCCCCCAGAGGGTTGGTGAATCATAATCCTGGAGTGAGGCAAAGCTATTCGTTTTCCTTTTTTACCTGCAGCTAGCAGGAACGACCCCATAGAGGCAGCTAGACCAACACAAACGGTTACTACATCGGATTTGATATGCTGCATGGTATCGTATATTGCCATGCCTGCGGTGACTGAACCACCAGGAGAGTTTATGTAGAGGATAATATCTTTGCTATTATCTTCAGAGTCGAGATATAGCATTACCGCAATGATCTGGTTGGTGATTTCGTCATCCACCTCTTTGCCTAGAAAAATAATCCGTTCCCGGTAGAGACGGTTGTAGATGTCAATCCACTCAGTATACTGACTTCCTGGCATCTGGTAGGGAACTTTGGGCACACCAATTGGCATAATTTGCTCCGAGTTAGTACTAGATTGTGGAAAAGGGCATGTAAAGATTGATCAATTTATGTAAGCATTCAGCTATCAGCCGTGAGCCGTCAGCTATCATGCTAATCAACGGGAGGTAGTAAACAAGCATCGGGTGCACTTATACGGCTGGTTGAAAATCCCTGCTGGTTTTACTGATCCGAATAAGCTGATTGCTGATTGCTGATTGCTGATTGCTGATAGCTTACGACCTAAGTAATACCAGCAGGAATCGGAGTATCAAGCTCTTGAGGTTCTAGCACCCTGTCGATCAGACCATACTCTTGGGCTTGGTGAGGTGTCATGTAAAGGAAGCGATCCATATCTTTGGCAATTTTTTCTTGGTCTTGACCGCTATTGCGAGACAGGATATCGAGCATCGTCTTCTTATTGGTCAGAACTTCTTGAGCACGAATTTGGATATCCGTCGCTTGACCCTGGGCATAACTCCTGGGCTGATGTAGGACAATAGTGGCATTGGGTAAACTTGCCCGACAGCCTTTGGTTCCTGCGGAGAGGAGCATGGCTGCCATCCCGAGGGCTGAACCAATACAAATAGTGTGGATAGGGGGCTTGATGTAATTTATGGTGTCACAGATGGCAAAAGCTTCGGTTTCAAAACCCACAGGTTGGCCATCGTAACGGGATGTGCCGGTGGAATTGATGTAAATTTTAATTGGCTTGTCTGGGTCGTCGTACTGTAAATACAACAGTTCGGCAATAATTAATTCTGTTACCGCACTCACCAAGGGCATACCCAAATATACAATCCGCTCACTTAACAACAGCGAGGGTAAGTCTGGTGGCGGTGTGCGGTAGGCAGGTCTACCATAATAGGTAGATTGAACAGCCTGGATGGGTCGTTTCATGATATTTGGGGCTGCAATAATGGCACTATCTTTAACCAGTGTAGCTTGCCATACTTTCTTCGTGATTTTATTCGTGCCGGTTAGCCCCCGAAAGGTAAAAACTGTAACATGGGGGAAAACTGCCTTATATGGGGTTATTGTAAGCAGCTCAATGGCTCGACCCATGTTGGCTGATGCCCCTACACCCATTATCAATTACCCTTGCTGCCTGAGGAGCTATCTAAAATGAAAGTTGGTTTGCACCCAGCCCTTAACGATACTAATATTGATGCTAATCAACCGAGTAGTCAGCGTCAGTTATCCATGGCGATTTCTGCGATCGCTGCTTCCTCCAGTCGAAATGTACCGTTGAATTTGTGTCTGGTACTCGACCACAGTGGCTCCATGCATGGACAGCCTCTGGAAACTGTCAAGCAAGCAGCAGTAGGGTTAATTGAGCGCCTGCAACCGGATGACCGCCTCTCGATTGTGGCCTTTGACCACAGAGCGAAAGTGCTGGTTCGCAATCAACCGATGGGCAACCTAGACCAAATCAAACGAAAGATTAACCGACTTGGGGCTGATGGGGGTACTGCCATTGATGAAGGTCTAAAGCTAGGGGTTAAAGAATTAATTAAAGCTAAACAAGACACGGTATCTCAGGTGTTTCTCCTCACTGATGGGGAAAACGAACATGGAAACAATGAAAGCTGCATAAAATTAGCTGAACTGGCTGCTGAAAATAACTTGACTATCAACAGTCTGGGATTCGGTGCCAACTGGAACCAAGATATTTTGGAAAAAATTGCGGATATTGCTACTGGTAGCTTGTCTTACATTGAAGAACCAGAGCAAGCCCTGAGTGAGTTTGCACGTTTGTTCAACCGCATGCAGTCTGTTGGCTTAACTAATGCTTATCTGTTGTTGGATTTAATGCCAAAAGTGCGGTTAGCAGAACTCAAACCCATCGCCCAAGTAGAACCAGATGCGATTGAACTCCCAGCACAATCAGAAGGCGATCGCTTTATGGTACGTTTGGGAGATTTGATGACTGATTCACAACGGGTGATTCTCGCTAACTTGTATGTTGGGAAAATGCCAGAGGGTCGTCAAACCATTGCCCATGTACAAGTCAAATATGATGATCCATCCAGTGGTGCCCAAGAGTTACTCTCGGAAATCGTGCCAGTCCAGGCAAATTTCCAGGAGGCTTATCAACCAGTTCCCAATCCTGAGGTACAGAAGCATATTCTAGCTTTAGCTAAATATCGTCAGACTCAAATTGCGGAAACGAAATTACAGCAGGGCGATCGCGTCGGGGCTGCCACCATGTTACAAACTGCGGCAAAAACTGCTATCCAGATGGGGGATAAAGGAGCCGCAACGGTACTGCAAACTAATGCTACGATTTTGCAAACTGGGGAAGACCTCTCAGAAGCTGATCGTAAGAAAACCAGAATTGTGTCTAAGACTCTGTTACAGGAGTGATCAATTGTAGGAGTAATCAAAAGGGTAGGCATGATCCTTGCCACCCTTTGCTGCTGTCCAATCATGGGCTCTTGAAATGCGATCGCATATAGCAGTTCTCAATTGGGTGAGGTACTTACGCCCTTGGGGTTAATGGGAGCTAAGGCCGTGGGCCACGCTTACTGGCAGAGCCAGACGCTGCTTGAGGTGCGAACGGAGCTGGGAGCAGGGAAGTCAGAAGTGGGAAAAAACCCTGTTTACCTCATAGGTATAAGAAACGCTATATCTGAAGTTACTTTTTTGCCAAAACATTTGCTTCTATCAACAGGACTTACCCAGTCAGTCCTGTCCAAACATCTTGCTACACATCTGATCAGTCTATTAACTCCTCATCATCGAAAGGCTGAGTAGAGTCGGGCTGGGGGTATGCCATCTATTCCCAAAGATATATGCCGAAAGTAAGAACTTAAACACTCAGACTTAAACACTTAGACTTAAAGACTTAGATTTAAACACTTATAAATAAGGATTAGCAGCGATTATTTGGTTTTATAGGCGTAATTAGCAGTAATTACGCCTATTTACTCTTGCTTAATCTTCAAAATTTAGGCTTTTTACCTTTTTGTCGGGTTTTTACACCTACACCTATACGGCTAACCCTACAAAAAGTTCCTGTCAAGCTATTGAAACAAAAGTTTACATAGTGTTATATTTATTTACAGAAAGACGAAAGGAGAAAAAAAGCAAATGACTTTCAGCACTAACACCATGACCAAGTCCACTATGTACACCACCGTTGATGAAACCGGAGTCCTCAACAACTACGCTCCTGAAACCGAGATTTACTACGCAGACTTCCCAACACTTGAACAGCAGCGTAATTATATTTCCCAAGGTGCTATAGCTAGCTTGTTAGTCTGCTTGTTAATTTTGACTGCCTTCGGTATCAGCTAAACCATTCGTTACTTATTTGACCACTAGCTTGTAAAACACAAAGGAGAAAATGATGACTATTGTAATTGCACTGTTAATTGAGATCGGAGGGGAAACGTCTGGACTCCAGTCAACAACTCTAAGCCAACTCGGTTTCCGGCTTCTTGTTGAAAAAAAAAAAAATGGAGGCGCGCTTTCCGCGTGAAGAATTAAATTACGGGGTCGCGCCTCAAGTTTTAACCATGCATCTGCATAGCCTACCAACCATAAAGGCTCCCCTGTCTAAGGTTTCGTCTCCGGGGGAAACCCCCTGTTCCGAAGCTGCATCGCTTCTTCAGGTGCGACCCGTGGCGAATTTAATTCTTAATAGGTCAAGCGCACCTAAGTTGTTTTCCTTTTCCTCTCCCTCTGGGTCGCCCCATGTTTTACCCTAATGTAAAAAACCTACCCCTGTGAGGGGCCCCAAACTCCCCACACTCCCGATCTTTTTTACAAATATGAGATGCACCCGATGCAACGCCGCTTTTTTAGTTTTTCACAGATACTTTGTCCAGATCACATTAATCAGACAACAGTGACAAATTGGGACTGACTACCCTAGCGAATTTTAAAACCGAATCGGAGCGGCGGGATTTGAACCCACGACCCCCACTACCCCAAAGTGGTGCGCTACCAAGCTGCGCTACGCCCCGGAAAACTTTATCTATTATACCACACTATTCGAGATTTGAACAACTAAACTAAAATACTTTTAGGGACTTAGCTGCTGCTAGCAACCCTGGAACCGCTGTTGCCACCCAGCTCCCCTCACAACAGCGTCCCTGATTCAAAATCAAGCGTAGGGTATAAGCGGAAGGATAGCCCTCTACCTCCATCCACAGCCAATCACTTTCTGCTTCACAAGTAATTTTCTCTTCGTCCATCAACTCACTTGCCATCTCACTCATAGTCTGAGCTAATTGCAGCAACAACCGACAAAAGTCGTTCAACTCCGACTCCGTTAGCTCAAATGCCCAGTGCTCGCCACCGACTAAACCTTTATAGTTAGGAGCCTCCGGATCCCAACCAATACGCCAGCCTTCTCCATGTTTAACAAGACGTTCCATTAACGTGATTCTGCCCAATTCACCAGACAAGTCAATTAGGTTTGAGTAACTGAGCATCTCCTGGTTTAGGTAAGGATAGTCCTCTTCTAGGATTGGAGGTTGTCGCAGGTGATGTAGGATTGGAGGTTGTGGCAGGTGATGGTGTCCCAGGTGATGGTTGTGTGCTCGACTCTGGTGCAACAGTTTCGGTGCGATTGGGATTGAATATGCTGACCAAAACGCTTACTAGTGCATCCCGTTCGGCACGAGTTAATTGTTCTATCGCTGCAATATCCCCTTTCATGGGATTTTCGGTTAAGGTATTCCCACTGGGATACTGGGATGCTACTAGGTAATCGTGTGCACCTAGATAGTCAGCCATGGTCAATTTCCAATCAAAACGGTAATTGGGCAACCGTTTTTTACCATAGACGTGATACCGAATTAAGCGGTTAACCAGGGTATTATTGGCAGCTACTTCACCGCTTTCTTTGCTAATGTATTGGTTCTCTTGTGGTAAATCCGGTAAACGCTGATATACTACCTTGCTAATCTCTGGGGGAATAAAAAACTGGGCGACAGCAGGCTGTGCTCCTAGGAGCTGGAAGACACCGGGGGCTTGGTCGTAGGATTCCCACAGCAATAGTAAACCACTGGTCAAAGTAGTAATAGTTAAACCTAGCGCTAGTTTAATTCTATTAGTCTTGTACATTGCTTAGAGACGACTATTGAACATTCCTGCACAACCTTGGGATAAAACTAGGTGAAAGAACTATTCTTGCCCCTGACCCTCTAACCCCCTGACTCACTCAGCACTATAGCTTAGTCCGCAATAATCTCTGGCTGCGTCAGTTCATCAGACATCTCAACAATTGCTCGCAGCACTGGCTTCATTGATGGCTCATCTAGACTTTCAAAATCTTCGAAGCGACGGCGCTTAGCACGGCTGGCCACTTGTACAGTTATCCGATAACGATTAGAAGCTGCACTTACTAGCTGCTCCGTCCGTTGCAGAATGTCCATTGAATCAAAGTTATAGATTTTGTGCAGCATAAGGTTTATGATGTGTTGCTTTCTGGTTAAAATCAGTATCGCCCCCTCTACCCTAGCATACTTCACTCCTAAACTAGGGGTTACCCCTGAGACAAGTCATAAAACTTTTCTTGAGGTTAATAATATACCATCAAAAAGTGAAAGAATTTGTGAAGTTGCGTGATTACTACTTACATTGCTTGGTATGTATGACAATAATAAGAAAGAACAGTCAATTTGTACTAACTATACCGAATCGACTAACTATACCGAAACTATATATCTAACCCAGGCTGGGAAGTTCTACCAAACTATCCCAGCCTACTTATATGTCAATAAGTATGTAAATAAGATGATGCGCATATGGGATTATGTTGTGTATATGGGAAGTGTATATGCGATCGCATCGATGGGCTACCTTAGGGGTCAGAGTACTTGGATTGACTCCTGTGGTAGATGTACCTTTTACATATACAAAAGATCATACCATTGCTAAGCTATCAAGAGTGTGTCGAGTTGTTAACAATTATCTGACTAAATAAATCTTGTCTATGCAAACACTTGCCGCTCCTAGCTTTGAGTCATTCCATCAGCGCCAAAGAACTCCCCTGAAATTCGTTGTCCTCGGAGATAGTCTGATCTATGGATTTGGAGACCCAGAAGGTGGCGGCTGGGTAGAGCGACTGCGACGTCAGTGGATGTTACCCGATAGTCCTGGTCATGTACTCTACAATTTAGGAGTTCGGGGTGATGGGGTTACCCAAGTCCACAAGCGACTAGAGCATGAATTTCGCAGTCGTGGTGAACTCAGAAACCGTGTACCTGATGCCATTATTTTATCAGTGGGCGTTAACGATTCAGCCCGTCTAGGACGTCCCGATGGCAAGAATTTTACTAATTTTGATAGTTTCCAGGAAGAACTAGCCAATCTGCTTGAGCTAGCCCAGCAACTCTGTCCAGTGCTATTTGTGGGCATGGTACCAGTGGATGAAAGGAAAATGCCCTTTCTCGATTGTTTTTACTACACTCATGCTGACCAGTACTGCTACAAAGAAGCTACTCGCCTTGCTTGTCTGAGGCGTCAAATTCCCTATCTAGACGTTTTTGATTTATGGACGTCCCGTGGTTATGATTGGTGCTCTCAACACCTATCTCCAGATGGTCTCCATCCCAATGTGGCTGGTTATCAGGAATTATTACAAGACATCCTGCTCTGGAACCCCTTAGCCCAGCTCAACTCCTTCAGCCTAGCGACAGCCTAAACTATCCCGTGTGGAGATCCCAGTTACAGGATTTACCCCCGTAGCACGGCCACACATCAGTTTAGCCTGATAGCGGTCAATCAAGGCATCGGTAAAATCAGCACCAGTTATCTCGGCATCGTAAAACCTGGTGCTATTCATAATTGCATCGGTCAAAATAGCATTGGTCAAATTAGCTTGGTCTAAAATTACCCGATCTGCCAAAGAATCGGTCAGGTTTGCACCTTCGAGATTGGCTTTCAATAAATTTCCCTTGGTGAAGATAGATCCACTCAGGTCAGCACCTTGGAAGTTTGTGCCTCGCATTTCAGCGCCTGCAAATACGCCACGAACTAAATTGCCATGGGAAAAGTCACGATAACTCAAATCCGTAAGGGCATAATTTACTGTATTCTCCTGAGCATAGGCAGGAGTAGCCGATAAAAGCACCCATAGCCAAGCCATAACAAGAACTAAAATTAGTCCCAATAAGCGTCGCCAAATCACCCTAATCACTTGTGAACCTGACTCCTTAAAACTTAAAGCCTAAAACTCCCTCTCTAACCAATCTTCACCGACTCTAATCGTCAGCTCAGATTTGAGATGACCAGTAGAGGATGCTTCTACTCTACCTAGTCCCAGGACTTTTTTGACAATA
>NZ_JAAHGN010000210.1:0-8709 GCF_010672485.1 Moorena sp. SIO2C4
GTTTCGACAATATTGATCTGTGTGTAGGTGACCTGGGGGCGCTTGTCGCCCCCCCAGGTTTTTAGAGTATGTTTACTCTTGTCTAGAGCCAACTCTCAGGCAAATGACGGAAAAACTGGGAAAGGATTATCAACGATTAAAAGCCGGTCTAGAATTTTTTCGAGGTCTTTCAAAGCAGCCAGAAAGTGCAGCAACAATTACAGTATATCGGGCTTCAGGCACACGGTAGTCAAATCACAGACTAAGAGTATCTGATCCAGGACTTACGCAGACACAGTATGTATGTTATATGTTGATCGTTATCCTTCTGTTCTCCTTTCCCTGTTCCCTGCTCCCTATTTCCTATTCCCTGCACGCAGCGCTATAATTGGCTTAAGCTTCATCTTCATTTGCCGCAATAGAAGTGAGCAGTTTGATCCTAATGAAGCCTCCCCCACCTAGCTTTGCTTGAGGTGGGGGTGTCCTATGCTATCGTTTGAGGTTACCCATAGATCACATAAGACTGCCCGACTTCTAGGCAACCGAGTAGAACTTTTGCTACTACGGTTCTCACTGTCATTTCTGCGAGTGAGTTCTTGAATAGCTCTAGCTGCAATGTTGTAACTAGCGCTTAAATCAGCGTTGTATCGTTTACCGTTACTGAACGTAGCTAGAGCGTAATTTTTCCGATCACGCCAAACTGTTCCACTACCGTCATAAGCGTTGCTAGATGTTCCTCGGGCAACTACATCACAAATCTTCCCGCCAGATTCGATCCATTTCATTTCCGTTAATTCTCGAATTATAGACTTTAACCAACCGTGGAAACGCTGTTTAAGATTAGATTTATTCTTACCACCTTTGGGCTTCCAGTTTTTTAGATATTCAAAAGCGATAACCGAAACATTATACTCAATGCTGATCTCAACAATCCCCTTAGAGACTATCTGGGCTATTTGACGGTTAATGTGGCGACATTTCCGATAAGTATTCCGGCAAAAACCTTTGTGTAACCTTCCGCCTTTACCCATCGTTTTAGACGCTTTTTTTGAGACTGATTTCAGCTTTTTATCACGACGGTCTATGTCTCTGACTGGGTGAATAAATTCACGATAAATTACAGTGCCATCGGACTCAACGACTGAAATAACAGCAGTTTTATTAATTCCTCTATCTACTCCTACTACACGATTAACTTCTTTTTTATGATTAGGTTTGCAATCAAACGGAACGGATAACCACGCTTTACCATTTCGTTGAATCAGCGACGGTTACAGCTGTTTGTTAGCTGGGATAGTATGTCGATTCCTAGTTGAAACGATCCCAACCGTTGTCCATACCCAATTTTTCCCGTTTAATACTTTGATTTGAATTTGTTCGAGGGAATCTAACCGATAACATTGACCTTGACCAAGTGCTGGATAACAGTTAGCTCCAATCGTCATTAATGGTGGCTTAGCATCCCGTCTCTTCCGTGACTGTCCACATTGCCAGTCTCTATATCTCGTTACAAAGCTGCTAACTTGCCCCAAGGAAAAAGCGATAGCAGCACGACGATAATAAGACGGCAATTTCTAAAATACTCGATTAAATATTTTATACTTAGGGTTAGGGTTTTTATTGGTTTGGTGCATTAGCCGTTCTACGGCTGTAACGGCTTCTTTTGTATCTTTGGAACCGATTGTCTCCCAATGGGTAAATAGTATTGAAGTCAAAAACTTACAGGCACGTTGATAAACAGAGATTGTCTCAGCAAACATTAATTGCTGAGGGGCACTTGGGTTAAGACTCCACTTATCGGTGCGAAGAATTTTCTGTGACTTCTTTGCTATCATGGCTACATGATAGAACATGTGTTCTTGTGGTTTCAAGCCGTCTAAGGTCTTTTTCCCATAGCGTTGGCTCGATTGAGATACATATAGTGTTTGTCACGAAGTCTCGTTATCCGGTGAGATCTGGTGATGTAGAGTTAGACATAATCGATCTCATCCATGGAATATGTCAGAAACACCGCTGCCTACTTAAAGAAGCGAAAGGTGACTTAGTTAAAAATGACCAGATCCACTTACTGATAGATTTGGCACCTGATGTATTAATAAGCAGGAAAATTAGGGAGATAACCATTTAACCATTAATAATAAGTTGTTCCTTGACCCCCACTTGAACGAAGTGGGGGAATGCGTCACAAATTTTGTTCAAAATCTCAGGAGCATGGTTAATGGCGAATCACAATCAACCATGCTCTGTAATTCTTCGAAATATCATACATTAGGCAAACCCGATTGTAAACATTGCTTTGCCACCATGTCTATATAAGTTCTCAAATTACGACATCAGAAACTGGCCAAGGAAAGAAGGATTTTGATGTCGTAATTTTATGTCAGTCTTGTTTTAGACTATCAAAGCATCGGCCTGAATCCTTTGTAATCTATCGGTTCCCGCCACCGTCAGCTAAATCTGGAGCAGGCTCATAGGTGAGAGTGGCAACAGAAGAAGGAAGGGGAAGAAATTTGGGTGTAGTTCATCCCAATGTTAACCCCTATAATAACATTTTCGAAGGAAAAAAGCAAAAGATAAAAGGCATATATAAAACTAAAAAAAAGCCATTAAAACTAAAACAAAATAATTAATGTTTTTCCACTTTTTATTGTTATTTTTTGTGGATTTTGACTATTTGATATTGCTAACAATCTACATCGTCAACCCTATACTCAAGCTATTAATTCTATGTTTACCTCAACTCTCGCCAAAGTTGGAGCAGTTTTTGCCACTGCTTCTGCTGTCATGCTAGGTTACACTTCCAACGCACAGGCTGAAATGTTGTTTGACCGGGGACTACCTACAGAAAATCTCAATAATATTTCTGGAGCAAACCGCAGTAATGTCCGTTGGGCTACAGATGCCCAGAACCAGGGCTTCTTTGGTGATGATTTCACTATCGGCAATGTAGGAGACACTTTTGTTATCGATACCATCCGCACTTGGATGGTACCTGGTATGAATATTGGTGACCCAGACAACTTGGGGGATTGGTTTGAGAGCTTGACTCTGTTGACAGGTTTTGCCGCTGAGGAGGATATTTCTCCCTTCGCCACTGCAACCTTAGACCCTAACAGTAACGTGACCAGCAACCCAGATATTACCATTACCCAAGTCCCGTACCTAGATGCTGCTGGCTCGATATACGATAACTTTGGTGATTTCGTCAATATTTGGCAAGTGGATTTCAACAATCTCAACTGGACTATCGAAGGCGGTACAACCTATAAATTCGGGGTGCGGGGTGTTGGTCGTCAGATCCCTGATTTCGATCTTTTCTATCCCTCGTATAACCATGCTTCCAACGCAGCATTGAGTGGTTCGCCCCAGGATGGCGCTGACAATCGTTACTTGCAGTTTGATGCCTCAGGTAACTTCGTTGATATCGTCGATAGCAATGGTAACGGCTGGGATAAGTCTTCGGATATTAATGTGCAGATTTTTGGCGAAGCGACTCCTAAGACTTCTGTACCAGAACCAGGTTCTGTATTAGCTTTACTGGCGTTTATTACCTTTTTAACTGCAGGTTCACCAAAGAAGCAATAGAAATCAAAGTAAGCATTCAGCCTTATGGGATCAGTTAAAGTTAAAATAAATCCCCTACCGAGGTGAGAGGTAGGGGAGCAAGGTATTGTCTTGAACGCAGACTGAGAGCTAGTAACTTGTGTCTAGAGCTTGTGTGTCTAGAGCTTGTGTGTCTAGTAACTTGTGTTTGGACAAAAACAGACTAAGCAATACTTTAATTACAATACTGTTTGCTCTGTTTGTGTCGCCAAAATGGCTCCAATTTCAAAAAAGGGAGCTTCGGAGTAGGGAAGTCGGAAGTGGAAAAAAATCCTGTATACCTCATGACTATCAGAACCGCTATAACCAGTGGGGATAAAAACAGATGCGTTCCCGTAGGGTCGGCTTTGCCGAATCGCATCCCCAAATCCCAATCATGCCGAAGCAGTACCCGAAACGCCCAAGCCAGAAGCAACTCAGTCCCCTGTACAGCCGAGCGCATTATCTGAAGCATCACAGATAGAAGCAGCACCCGAAATGACCCAACCACCAGAAGAGATTCAACCGCCAAAAGAGTCGAGCCAGCAACAGCAATGGGTGGACAGTCTAGCGCCAGACCTAGCTCAACTTTTGTCAGACCTGCGTTCGCGTAGCGTGACCTACGGTCAATCGCCCTTATTTTGCTTGATACGGCAGAGATGAATGGTGCAGATTGATTTTCAGATCACCGTTTTCATCGCGAACATAACCAAAAGAGTATTCTACCTTGATCTCGCTACCGTCTGTTTTGGTGAAAAAATACTCACCCATCGACATGGCTGTATCGCAGTGGGTAATAATTCCTTCATTCTCAAAGCGCACATTGTTATAGGGCGCAAGAGCAAAACCTTTATCTTCGCTGATGCTGCCGCGGACAAAATAAGACAAAGCCTCTTTCTCCGTGCCTCTGAACGGATCATCGCTGGCCAGTGTTGGTTTGAACAAAACCGTACCAAGATCATAAGCATAAAGCCTGTCAAGAGTACTTTGTGCTTCTGCTTGTGGGTTTTCTGCCTTGCCAATGGCGACAATGGCTTGGCCCCAGCTTTCCTGTGCAGCTAGAACATCGTTTTTTGTGACAGGATTTTCGCATGGCGCAGCCTGTGCTCTTGGCGTACCTCCAAGGTTCGTGCAACCAGCTATTGTGGTTACTGTGGATAGCATTAAAAGTGCAGAGAAATATGGTTTCATGGTGATCTTTTTATTTTATAAGACTAGGCGTAAATCTCAGTAAAGGACAAAAGTTGCCAAAAGAGCAGCGTGGGCGTAGCGCAATCGGTGCTTTTGAATAAAATAAGCTGTTCGCGCAGCGTGAGCTTTAGCTCACGGCTGTTCCCTTAGCTTGGTCTACGGCCAACGGCTGACGGCACCTCAAGTAGCGTGAGCCAAAAGCTGACGGCACCTCAAGCAGCGTGCGCGTAGCGCATATGCCGACGTTACAGATTTCGCGATCAAGTCGCTCAATCGAGATTCAGCTGTTGAACCGATTTCAACCCCGTAGCAATACCACAAATACTCTACCACCATTTTTCTGACATAATCCCAAATAATTGGGGTAAGTCGCTGATTTGAACTCTCCTCGACTTGAAACGTTGAGGATTTTGGGCTGATGGTGTGCAACCCTTGGCTAATCGCTGTTAGTTGACGAAATTATAGCACAGCAACCTATGTATTTTACATTACATTTACAAATATTTACATTTAGGCTAAAATTGATATAATAGAACAGGTTGTGTACATGTGATCTAGATCAGGAGCAACATCTATCGGGAAATCATAGGCTGTTCAGGATTCAGCCAAAACTGTTACGTGATAATAAAATCTGGGAATTCTATTAGAAAGTCCTAGACAGATTGATATGAGGTTACTAAATCCGGAACCAACAGCTCAACTGTTGAAGTCAAGCATAGGCAAAACGTTTACCGTCCAAACCTAGAGTCAGGATATCAGTCCTGAAATCAGAGCGGGGAACAGTTTCAGCTTGACTACCTCAGCTGAAATATTCAACCTTCCCTGCCTATAGACAACAATCTATCCAGCAAGAGCAAAGCATCTACTGAGTTGTTCGGTATTGAGTAATTCTCACTACTGATCACTCAATCTATACTCACTATACTTACTACTCAATACTCACGACTGACGTCTTCTGATGCCTCCAACGGATCTATTTCGTGAGGGTTTCAGACTCGCTTTATTGAAATTGTTACGGATGTCCCTAAGGATTATACCTTATGAATATTACCATTATTGGTTGCGGTTATGTTGGCACAGCTCTAGCAAATTTCTGGCATCACCAGCCGGGTCACCAGGTGACAGCTACCACTACTACCCAAGAACGGGTAGCAAAGCTGAAGGAAGTTGCCTCACAGGTAGTGGTGATGAAAGGGGATGATACCCAAGGGATGCAGTCGGCACTTATTGATCAAGACACTATTCTCCTGAGTATTGCCCCGATCAGTAATAGGCAAGTTGATGCCAACCTCTACGAAGCCACTTACATCCCCACCGCTAGCAATTTGGTAGCAGCTTTAGCAGATCATCCCACCGTGAAGCAGGTAATTTACCTAAGTAGTTGCGCCGTCTACGGTAACCAACAGGGAGCATGGGTAGATGAAAATTCTCCTATCGTTCCAGCGAACGAACATGGTCGGGTTTTGTCTTTGACGGAACATATTTTATTAGGGGCAAGCAGTGAAAATTGCAACGTCTGTATTCTGCGCCTTGGGGGGATTTATGGTCCCGGTCGTGAGTTAAGCAAGCGGTTTGAGCGACTGGCTGGCACGACGCTTCCTGGCAGTGGCGATAACTTTATCAATTGGATTCATCGAGACGACATTGTTCAGGCAGTAGAGTTCGCCAGACAAAACCGCTGTCAAGGTATCTACAACCTAGTTAACGACCTCAAACTCACGACGCGGGAGCTGACTGATCAAATATGCGATCGCTACCATCTTCCCAAAGTGTTATGGGATTCCTCACAACCTAGCTTCCGAACCAATAACGCCCGTGTACATAATCGGAAGTTGAAAGTTGCTGGTTATGAGTTGATTCATGCTCAAACCTTGATTTAAGCAATGCCTAATAATGTGAACTATAATCTAGAAGGTGACTAGCTTTTTATGAATAAACCTTACCGAAATTAACCCATAAATTACCAGAATACTGTATTTATAATTTTGGAAAAGTTTCGTTATTAATTCCCGCGCCCCATTAAACCTTGTTGGGTGGAATCAATTTTTTGAATACAATCAATCTCCGTTGATTGGAGTGCATCTCACTTTTGCAAAAATACGACCATTTAAGTAAAAAAGTTGCAAGCTTGATCTTCCTCCTTTACTGTAATCACAATCACCTTAAGATAGAGCAAAACTTGCTTTCTGATTTCTTTCAAAAGCCGTTCATAGTTTGAATTGTAATTTATTTTAAAATCTTTTCTTTAAATACTTCGGCTAAATTTTTTAGAGATAGGTTATAGTACAGCTGATTATAATTTTTGAAAAGGGTTTTTTCTGCTTCTGTCTTGGGTTGATCTTTTATAGCAGTCGAAGTAAAGCTTAAGACATCTTCTGCTCCCTGCTCCCTGCTCCCTGCTCCCTGCTCCCTTTCAACCAAAAGACTATGTCCTAAACTATACTTCCCTTGCTATACTTTGTTAATATCTTGAATGCAGGTTTGAAAAAACGGCTTAGTACTTTCATTTTAAAGTTTCAAATAAGGCTGACCATCACTATCTTTGCCAGCAATAAAATTGTGATATATTGCTTCAGATAAAATTTTTTTTTCGATTTCCATAAAACGCTCGCATAGTGCAGAAATAAAAATCGTTAAAGTAGTGATTCGTTGTTGACCATCAACAATCTTTAATTCTTGTGATTTGTCCTCCCCAACTAAAACAAGAGCACCTATAAAATGTTCTTCATGGTGAAACTCATGATTGTCTATAATCTCAATATTCGAGATTATATCTTCCCACAACTCATTAACTTCGTCTGTTGACCAAGAATATTCTCTCTGAAATCTAGGAACAATATACTTTTTGTTAGCGGCAAAAATATCATTAATTGTTCTAGTATGTGCATGAAGTTCCATGAGTTATGATCTTGATTTTAACTAAAAAACAACATTAGTAGGGATATAGCAGTTTTTAATTGGGTGATTTACACAAACAAGTTCAGAATTTTAGGAAACAGGTAACAGGAAAAAAATCCTGTGTACCTCATAGGTATGATAACCGCTATCTCTCTGATTGTGATCAGAAGATACAACCTTAGTATTACCAAAAAATTTTGTTTTAACAACAAGGTGTAAAAAGCATTTTACCCGATCAACCATCAACCATCAACCATCAAGCTTCCAACCTTTTAATCTGTCCTGCTTGTACTGAAAGAATCTGAGACGAATTCAGCCATTGGGAATCAAAGGCTCCCAAGTGAGTAGTGGTAATTAAAGTCTGAAACCGATCCTGAATAGCATCCAACAGCAAATTTTGCCGATTCAAGTCTAATTCAGCTAATACATCATCGAGTAGCAACAGAGGTGCTTCTCCTACCACCTCTTCAATCAGCTTCAATTCTGCTAACTTGAGCGCTAATACCAACGTTCGCTGTTGACCCTGAGAACCATAGGACTTGGCTGGGGTCTGATTAATGGTAAACTGTACTTCATCCCGGTGAGGACCAACTAGGGTTCTCCCTTGATGAAATTCAGGAAGGGAGTACTGTTGGATTTTCTCCAAAAAAGCCTGCTTGACTAGATCTGGGTCATCTTTGGAAAGACTGACATTAGGGGCATAGGTAATATCCAATACCTCTGTCTTGCCACTAATACTAGCGTGCCATGCTTGGGCTAAAGGAGCTAATCGTTTTAGCATTCTCTCTCGACGGCGGGTGACTCGTGAGCCAGCGGTAGCCAGTTGGGCATCCCACAACCCTAGCTCGGCATTGTATTGCTTGGATACCGATGCATCAACTTCCCCTTCTTGTTGAAGTTTACGGATTTTTTTCAGCAAAGCATTGCGCTGTCGCAATACTTGGTTATATTGCTGCAAAATGTAAGCATAAATTGGTTCGAGCTGAGTCAGAATCGAATCGAGCCAGGCGCGACGCCGTTCTGGTGCTCCTCGCACTAGTTCCAAATCTAAGCTAGAAA
>NZ_JAAHGN010000211.1:0-8688 GCF_010672485.1 Moorena sp. SIO2C4
GACGCTACGAAGATGCGATCGCTTCCTATGACAAAGCCCTAGAAATTCAGCCAAATTATCATCAAGCTTGGGTTGACCGAGGAGTCGCACTGGGAATGCTACAAAAGCATGAAGAGGCCTTTGGCTACTTCGACCAAGCTGTTCAAGTTCAGCCAGATAATACAGTAGCCTGGTTGAATCGAGGCATGGCTCTAGATGTATTAGAAAGATACCAAGAAGCTGTGGCCTCTTTTGACAAGGCTATTGAATTAAATTCCGACTCCCATAAAGCCTGGAATTACAGAGGTTCTACCTTAGTCAAGCTAGAACAGAATGATCAGGCATTGGAAAGCATTAATCGGGCTTTGGAGATTCAACCTGAGTATGCTGCTGGTTATTATAACAAAGCAATAGTTTATTCTTCCCAGGGTCGAGTAACCTTAGCTGTGGAAAACCTAGAGCAGGCGATTGAGCTAAATCCAAGGTATCGGGAAGAAGCCAGTAATGATCCGGATTTTGAGGCTATTTCAGACGATGATCGCTTCTGGCAGTTGATTGGAGGCTAGAATGCTTTTGCTCTCCTGGGTCACCTTAGCCCAGAAGAGCAAACGATAGAAGCTGCTGCCAAATCGGTGCTAGAGTTGCCTTGACTATTATATCTGCAACCACAAAGCCAATACCAATCAGGAGATAGCGTTGAGGAAAGGGATGCTGGGAATTTGATCTGGTGATTTTAGCAACGAGATTAAGTCCCAAAGCAGTTAGAGCCACTCCGGTACAGATAAATCCCACCACTCGCAGCACAGACCAGGGCGGCCATCCCACTAGGGCAGCTAGCCACGGATTGACACTGATCTGTACTAGCTGTGCTACGTAGAAATTCATGTAATTGAGCAAGTAAGTTCCCAGCACTAGCGCTGCACTTCCAAAAGTCACTAGGGATAGAAAGCAAAAAACTGTGTACTGTTGGACATGATCTGGCAGAAACAAACGTAGGGATCCTTCTGTTCCTTCTACTGTACGAATCCAAAGAAGCTGCTCTTCGATGTAGTCAGAGCCATTTAGGATTACCTGAGCTGCGGTTTCTGGAGCCAATGCGGTTCCAATCCCAACCGCAAGACTTTGAAACAATGCCCAAAGCAGCATCCACCCTAGGGCCCTCATGTATTGACGGTGACGAACGTGAAACAAAAAGATCGGATAGGGTACTGCTGCTCCTAAAATTGGCACCAGCCAGGGCACGCCGAAAACGAAACTGGCAATCGTTGCCAGAATAGCACCGATGGCAAGAAAGCTTGCAGTCAGTAGTGGTTTATTAATAATCAATTGACAGTTTTTCCATCTTAAATGATTATCATTACTAGGGATGGCATAGTTGATTTTTTGGAGGTCCCTAAATTATTCCTATCCCATGCTTGCGATCAACTATGAACTAAAGTCTAGTTTAGTCTAGATTGAAATAGCAGGAAATCAGCTTGCGCCAAGATATTTCTAGAATCCCAGATCATACAGCATGGTAGACCTGACCCCAAATCCTAGTTTCAGTTTGACTATTTGCTTAACATACCCCAACCGTGCCGGGATGTTAGCCAGCGTAACTCAAGCGATCGCGTCTGTTGGCGGTCACTTGGGAGAAATTATGGTGGTGGAGAAAACTCGGAAAATTGCTACTCGCGAGATTACCGTAGATGCAGCTAGCACTGAACAGGCTGAACAGATTGTACAAGCGGTTAAGGAAGTGCCCGATGTCCAAATCCTAAATGTCTATGACCGTACCTTCAACCTCCATCGTGGTGGCAAAATCAGTGTAAACAGCAAAATCCCCCTTAAGCATCAATCTGAATTGGCTATGGCTTACACTCCTGGTGTGGGTCGGATTTGTAAAGCGATCGCATCTGACCCACAACAGGTCTACTCCCTTACCATTAAAAGCAACATGGTTGCTGTGGTCACCGATGGCAGTGCAGTGTTGGGGTTGGGTAACTTAGGGCCAGAAGCCGCTTTGCCAGTGATGGAAGGTAAAGCAATGCTGTTCAAAGAGTTTGCTGGTATTGATGCTTTTCCTATCTGCCTAGCTACCCAAGATACGGATCAGATCGTAGAAACCGTTAAAACTATCGCGCCGGTTTTTGGTGGTATTAACTTAGAAGATATCAGTGCTCCCCGTTGCTTTGATATTGAAGCCAGACTGCGGCAGGAGTTAGATATTCCAGTCTTTCACGATGACCAGAATGGTACCGCTATTGTCACCCTTGCTGCCTTGACCAATGCCCTCAAGCTAGTCAAGAAATCCCTAGAAGAGGTAAGAATTGTTATTAATGGAGCGGGCGCTGCCGGTATGGCAATTGCCCGGTTACTCCGTAAAGCTGGTGCAGGTGTAATTTGGATATGCGACTCCCAAGGCATTATTTCCACTAAACGCCCTAACTTGACTGAGCAAAAGCAAGAATTTGCTGTGGATGCTTCGGGTACTCTGGCTGGTGCCATTGGCAATGCTGATGTGTTTATTGGGGTGAGTGTACCTGGGGTTCTCACCCCAGACATGGTCAGGTCGATGGCAAACAAGCCCATTGTCATGGCTATGGCTAATCCTATCCCGGAAATTCAGCCAGAATTGGTAGTAGATGATGTAGCAGTAATGGCTACAGGTCGTAGTGACTATCCGAATCAGATTAATAATGTTCTGGCTTTTCCAGGGGTTTTTCGTGGCGCTATAGATTGTCGGGCGTCAACCATTACCGTGAATATGTGTCTCGAAGCAGCTTTTGCGATCGCATCCCTGATTAATCCCAGTGATTTAGATCGAGAACATATCATTCCTTCAGTATTTGATGAGCGAGTTGCTCCTGCGGTTGCTGCGGCGGTGCAAAGGGCAGCACGTCAGGATGGTGTAGCATGCCATTAAGTAATTATATTTAGATAATTCCATGATTTAGCCGTAGAAATTAGCTATTCTGGTGGCATTTGATCCATTTTTTGAGGCAGGACTGATGATTGTAACCACTACTGATGTTATTCAAGGTGCGATTGTTGAAGAGTATTTGGGCATTGTCACTGCTGAGGTGGTTTACGGCACCAATGCACTGCGGGATTTCTTTGCCGGTATTCGAGATTTAATTGGGGGACGTACTGGCAGTTATGAAAAAGTCTTTGAAAGAGGACACCAAGAAGCCCTCCAAGAATTGAAACAACGTGCCTCACAACTAGGAGCAGATGCTGTGATTGGCATTGGTATGGATACTGGAACAATTAACGTTGATGAAAAGGGGGTGCTGCTACTCATTACCGCCACTGGCACAGCCATCAAAATCAAGAATTAAGGGTTGCTTGACAGTTGACGGGTACCCGTCAACTGTTGTTTAACTAAATCTGCTAAATTTCCTTGACAACTCATACTCGTTACGACTACGATTAAATAGTAACAATCATAAAGGAATGAGTAAGACAAGATGGTTATCAATCAAGTACCCGACGTAGTATTTAAGACCAGAGTCAGAGATGAGTCAGTTCCTGGACCCAATCCCTTCCGCTGGCAAGACCGGACTACACAGGAAATTTTTGGCGGTAAGCGTATCGTGCTATTTTCCCTTCCTGGTGCCTTCACACCCACCTGTTCATCAACCCACTTACCCCGCTATGAAGAACTCTATGATGAGATCAAAGCACAAGGGGTTGATCAAGTGATCTGCTTATCGGTCAACGATGCCTTCGTGATGTTCCAGTGGGGCAAACAGCAAGGGGTTCAGAATATCTTCTTGCTACCCGATGGTAATGGGGAATTCACCCGCAAAATGGGGATGTTGGTAGAAAAAGATAATCTCGGTTTTGGTATGCGTTCTTGGCGCTACTCTATGGTGGTAGATGACGGCAAGATTGAAAAAATGTTTGTAGAACCAGGCTATGCAGATAACTGCCCTACCGATCCCTTCGAGGTCTCAGATGCAGATACAATGCTGGCATACTTGAAGTCAGCTAAAAAGTAACATCCCTCCGACCTTACTTAAAGCTTTATCAGTAGAGGCGTTACCGGCAATGCCTCTACTGTTTTCAGTTTGGTGTGTAAGTCCTGATCATCGTGGATTGACTTGAGAGTGATACAACAATAATTACCTTGGGCGATCAGTAAAATTTTCCCTCCGACAGCTATTGCTTTTATATACCAAGAATCAGTAATCTTTCAACCGAATAGTAATTCAGAAGTTTGGGAGAGTCATGAGCTACGATTTTGATTTATTCGTTATTGGTGCAGGTTCCGGAGGAATTGCTACAGCTAGACGAGCCGCAGAATATGGGGCAAAAGTAGGCATTGCAGAATTTGACCGTTTAGGTGGAACTTGCGTAAATCGTGGCTGCATTCCTAAGAAGCTGATGGTTTATGCCTGCCATTTTCCTGATCAATTTGAAGAGGCACAGGGATATGGCTGGAGTAAGGTACACAGTACCCTGGACTGGACAACAATGATCACAGCAGTCAATCAGGAAACAGAACGCCTCAATGGCATTTACCAACGTATGTTGGATAACTCCAAGGTGGAACTCTTTCAGGGTTATGCTAAGTTCGCGGATTCCCACACCATAGAAATTGGCGGACGCAAAGTAACTGCACAGAAAATCTTGATTGCAGTAGGAGGACATCCAGTCAAGCCCGATATTCCTGGAATTGAACACGCGATTACCTCTGATGATATCTTCCACCTCAAGGAACAACCCAAGCGGATCGTGATTCTTGGGGGTGGCTATATTGGTGTCGAATTTGCCTGTATTCTCAATGGCTTAGGCTCTGAGGTCACCGTGGTTATTCGTCGTGATCAGATTTTACGGGGATTTGATGCGGAAATCGGTTCCGAGATTCAACAAGCCATGGAGAAGCATGGGATTCGCGTGCTAAATAACAGTAGGATCATCGCTATTGAAAACACATCAGCCGGTCTGAATGTAACGGTACAAGGACAATCACAAACAACTATAATTGCTGATGCAGTCAGTTTAGCTGCCACAGGTCGTATACCCAATATCCAGAATCTAGGTTTAGAGAATACTGGAGTAGCAATTGAAAACGGTGCGATCGCAGTCGATAAGTATAGTCTTACCACAGAAGACCATATCTTTGCTGTAGGGGATTGTACTGACCGCATGAACTTAACTCCCGTTGCGATTAATGAAGGTCGTGCCTTTGCCGATACCGTATTTGGTGGCAAATCCCGGATCATGAGCTACGAGAATGTTCCAACCGCAATTTTTACCACACCCGAAGCAGCTACTGTTGGTCTAAGTGAGGCCGAAGCACGAGATAAATATGGGGATGCGGTAAAAGTCTATCGTTCTCGGTTCAGACCGATGTACTACACCCTACCCGGTCGGGATGAAAAAACCCTGATGAAGTTAGTGGTTGACCAAAACACTGACAAAGTCTTGGGTGCTCATATGGTAGGAGACCATGCAGCAGAGATTATTCAAGGAATTGCGATCGCATTGAAAACCGGAGCTACCAAAGCTAACTTTGATGCTACTGTTGGAATTCATCCCAGTTCTGCAGAAGAGTTTGTCACAATGCGCTAAGGGACTCAAAAAGTTTTTTAAATACAGTTGTAACTAGGGCGTGAACACACGCCCTAGTTTCGTACTATAGCGCTTTAAAATCAGATGTGAAAATTTATAGCAATTCAATTCACGAATGCCACAATTCAGCTATTGTTACTAAGTGCCTAAATACTTTTAGTTCTCAAGGTCAACACTACTGAATCAGAATAAATCCTAAAAAAGCCGCTAGAACTGTATTATCAGGAAGGAATGGCTGATTGAGAAACTCAATACATCTGAGTTAAACATCAGCATCTAGTGGTAGAAAGCCCAAGTTTCCCCATGTCATCTTTACAAAAATTAGAAAAATTCGTCAAAATACCTAATAAAGCTCAAACTCGCCGCATTCTTTGGTTTGAACGATTAATGGCGATCATCGCCTTGATTAATCTGCTGTTGGTGTTGTTTGACCTCAGCTATATCCCCTTAAGGGATTTCTGGCTAAATCAGAAAATTCAGGTATTTAGCTTTACCATTGGTCCGCTCAAATCCAAAGGCTTTCCCGTCTCGATTCCCATTCCTGATATCACTCCGCTCTACGACCCAGTTAAAGGTATTGAAGACAACCGAGATACCAAAAAATATTTGGACAAAGTTGATCAACTGGAAAACCAGATTAACAAGATAGGATTATCTTCTATAGAAGAATCTATAGAAGTAGAAAAAAAACTCAAGGAGCTGCGCGAACTTAGCTCAGAAATGATTGGCACCAATCCTTTTCAAGTAGCCAATAAAACCGGAAACTTGGAAAAGATTAAAAATAAGATGCGTAAGCAGATACCAAATCCTGAGGATTCAGCAAAAGAGTCATTTATGCAGTTCTGGACTCAAAAGTACTTAGCAAGTCATAGTCAAGAGGAAGGTTTGGTATTTTTTAACACCGAGATTAAACCCTTAATAGAAACTAACTATTACCGTCCAATTGGAGAAAATGGCGAATTTATAGACCTATTCGGACTGATTGACTTCCCATTTTTTATTTTATTTAGTACCGAGTTTTTGGCTCGTACCTGGTTGATCAGTCGCCGTCATTCTGGACTCAAGTGGCAAGATGCCATGCTGTGGCGCTGGTATGACATATTTTTACTAATACCCTTATGGCGGTGGTTACGAATTATTCCTGTTACCATTCGCTTAGGTCAAGCTAAATTAATAGACCTGAGTGCCATTAGCAGAGAAATCCGCTCCGGATTTGTTGCCAGTATTGCTCAAGAGATGACAGAAGTGGTCGTCATTCAAGTTATTAACGAAGTTCAGGGCTCCATTAGCCGGGGTGAAATTACCAAATGGTTGTCTCAACAGGAAGTCCGCCCCTACATTGACCTTAATGACATTGATGAAGTGTCAGAACTCACCACCATCATGGTAAAGATGACGGTTGATCAAGTCTTACCCAAAATTCGTCCTGATCTAGAGGCTCTCATGAAACACTATGTGGACATGGGGCTTAAACAGTCCACACTTTATCAGGGACTTCAGAATGTACCAGGACTGGGACAATTCCAGAAGCAACTAACAGAGGAATTGGTGAAAAACATTTTTCAGGCAATCTATGATGGGATTAATACTCTCATACAAGAAGACCCAGTTGCCGACGAACTCCTGCAACACCTACTGAAAAATTTAAGGGAAGCCTTAGGGGCAGAAATTAAGACCAAGGATAGATTACAGGATATTCAGTATTTGATCACAGCTTGGTTAGAGGAATTCAAAATAAATTATGTCCGGCGTTTATCTGAAGAAGACTTAGATAAAATATTAGATGAAACCAGAGCAATTCGTCAAAGATTTCAGTAATAACAGTATTAAAATCAAGTTAATATTAGTCCAATAATTATTTTTTTGAAATTCTATGCGGATATATAACTATTTTGCTTGACAGTAAAACCATTAAATTGATAATTAAAAATAAAAAAATATGCTCTACCGAACCTAGTATGCATAAAAACGCGCTTATTTACCATTAAATATGATTGGGCAGTATATTTATAAAAAATCATTATATCAACAAATAAAACTCCCGCCCCATAATGATTATAATAATTATTTATTAAAAGTTTTACATAGCAAGTTCGGTAGAGCAAAAAAATATAGAAATTCAAAAAATAAACATTTTTTTGAATTATTGTAAATAGTCAGAAATCATCATACAGTTTGACCGAATAATGCCCATAAGCTAAAATACTTATGGGTCAACAAAAACCAAGTTGACTTCTAGGGTCAGCTTGCTCTGAGGAAAAGGGCTGTGAAGTGGGAAAGTGCCGACGCACCAGACACCAAGCAGGGATTAGACGTCAACACTCCCCATGTTCAAGTTTTGATCAGGCAAGCATTTGAGCTGCTAATTGCGTTAGCTTCCGGCAAAAGAAGCCCCACATCTCAATGCTACGCCATGAGTGTGGGATTAATTTTGCACAGGGTATGCATGGAATTGCTATAATATGGGTACTGATAAACAAAGCCAAAAATGCTGGTTTGTCAGCACAACAGTTTTAAAAAAAAGACCAAGAAAACAGAGCGGCAGCGATGCCGAGGTGCGACCCCTGGCGAATTTAATTCGCCTAGGTCAAGGGCACCTAAGCGGTCTTGGGGAGCCAGTGCGGTCTTGGGGGTTCCCCCCATGAGCAACTGGCGTGGTTTCCCCCACTCGCTATTGCATCAAGAGAGGGCAGTCCGTTCTTAAAGCCCAGCGGCGACCTTCGCGTAGCGTCGGCTTTGCCGAAAGCAATAGCTGGATTGGCGCTTGTTGCCTACACTGAACTCAACGAGTCAGTGTGGGAGCTGTCACACTCAAACATAGCAACGGCAAGCTGGTAACTCCTAATCAATGATTCTGCGGGAAGTTTCCGGTTTGTCCTAGGGTTTAGAGTCTTCGAGCCCATGACCTTGTGACCAATAGCTCAAGACCAGTAACTAGAGATTGGGCTTGTGCTAACTAGATGTGCAGAAGCTTTTGGGCGGTTAGACTTCTTGGAAAAGATTTTGCCATGAAGTGGGTTGACCCCACTTTTTTTATTGGATTGGTGCCATGACTCATCCCCTGATTCCACAACTAATCGATTTGGCAACGCCATTGGCTCAAGATTTAGGATTAGAGATTGTAGAGGCTCTCTTCCAGACCAACAGACG
>NZ_JAAHGN010000212.1:0-8657 GCF_010672485.1 Moorena sp. SIO2C4
TTTATTTCTATCAGCCTGGCTCTGGTGAGGACCTGCTTTCAGCATACCAGAAGGTCAGGACCGAGCCAATAGTCTTTTCTGGTGAAAAAATCAGTCGCTCGTTGAACTTCAAGCAGTTATCCAAGAGGAATGTTAAAGTTCCTCAGGAGATCCTTAAAGCCGCTGTGGCAAGCAGCAATGGATCCAGTATTGTTCCTGAAATTACAAGTATTGTTGCTGAAATTACAATTAACGTTCCAGCCAATTTGCGGGATGTTAGATTTAACGTTTTAGTCAATTCCCCAGAAGGACAAGACAGGATTGGGTTATATAAAACTCACCTTGTAGGAGCGTTGGAGTTGTTCGGCACACTCCACCACAGCGGTCCTGTAACCTTCACCCTTCCACTGACTCGTGCATTGAAGGCTTTGGCTAAGAAGAAGAAACTAGATCTAGATATAGATCAACCTTTACAAGTCGGCCTTGTGCCGGATAGCAAGAGGATCAGGTGGGATTCCTTAGAGGCAACCCTTGAATCTGTGAATATCAAAATCTTCTAGGACACTACTGTTATGGAAATGATGCTGAAGCGCTTTACTTTAGTAATTTTTGCCAGTCTATGTCTGTTTCTTGGGGGAGGGATTCAATATTCCCACGCTGCTGATTTGGCGGGGCAGGTGACCTTGGCGTTGCCCCGCACTCCAGCTCACGATGAGGCAGTCAGAGTAAGGATCTCTGCGGGGGTTCTACCTCGCCGTTCCAGTATTGTGGTGCGGTCGATGGATGGTAGAATTCTAGGGACGGTTTCTCCTTTTGGGGTGAGGCCAGGCCAGCCTTCGGGAGTTTACACGATTCCCCTGCCGGAGAGGGTTTTGAAGGATGGAAAAGTGTCTTTAGTGTTGCAACTTAAGCAGAAGGGTGCGAAGGGGGTTCGTGCTCCCAGTGCAGAAGAGTTCTTGGGGGAAGAGTTGGTTTATATTCCCATTACACCTTTTGATTAGACCTGGAATTTAGGCAAACTGAAATAAGCCAAATCAACCAGGAAGATTGGCCTTGAGGACACAAGAAAAAGCCTGATCCATGAGAGGGTAGCTTTTGGGTCTAGGCTTTTTCTGTATCAGTTCAACCAAATAGGAACCTAAAGGGCGTAAGTATAGCAGTCGCCAGGGTAATTAGGACATGACAAAAGTCTCAAACTACAGTTTGGCTTGAGTTTAACTTCTGACTTCTGACTTCTGACTTCTGCTATACCTCACCCAATTAAAAACTGCTATAATCCATTCCCAATTAAAATAAACGGTGCCCAATAAAAGGGATGCTCCAAACCATACTCTACTTTGGTAATTAAAGCAATTTGAGCTTGTCGGAGGGCTTCGGCTTTAGTAACGTTCCCCTGTTTCAGGACCTCATAAAATTTATTCATCAAGGCTTGGGTACCCTGGTCATCCACTGTCCACAGGGATGCGATCGCAGCATCGGCACCAGCATTTTGCATCAGATAACCAAAACCCAGGATTTCTTTGCCATCCCCCAATTCTCCCCCTAAGCCCGTTTGACAGGCACTGAGCACCACTAAATCTACATTAGACAAATCCCATTTTTCTTCTACCTCAGTCAGGGTAACATGACTGCCATCACCAAACAGAATAAATGAATCTTGTTTAGTTTTGTCGAACAGAGCGTGGGTGGCTAGATGCACTACGGAATAGTCATTCATCTGATAAATCGTCTCCCCATGAAATTGTTTATCGATGAAAGTTGTAGTGTTGGGAAAGGTTTCTGCCAGACGCTCTACTTCTGGTTGGGTAAAGGTTAAAGCAGCCAAGTTATGCCGTTTATCCCCTACCGGAATAGTATGGGCTTTCGTGACCGCAGCCGCAAACACGTCTAACTGTGGTGTCGGTTTATTATCTAGGGATGTTAGGCTCAGAGCAGTAATCTGATTAACTCTCAACCGCTCAATTAACCATTGCTCGCCATCATACAGTGCCCCTAGGGGAATATAGCGCAATTTGCCATCAGGTGCATAAATAATAGTTTTGGCATTGGCCTTGGCTAAGTCGGCTTCAATGGGTTTAATTAGCCAGTCGTACAGTTGCTCGGCGGGAGTTCTGGCATTACGGACCGGATTGGCCAGGAGTCTGCGGAAGTTTTTAATCGCTCTTTCCAGGTCTTTTTGTTTTACCTTAACCGTGCGGCGAATCGGGGGAGCATAAGGAGTGACTAGGACTAATTCCAAGCGGTCATCTAATACTAGGGGATAGAGAATAACCGCATCCTGTTCCAATTGCTGGAGTTGCTCTCGTAATCGTCGATCGTACTTCTTTAAGTCTAAGTTTTCTGCTTCTGTAGTTTCCCTCAATTTTGCCAACCGAGCTTCTACCTCTGGACTCTTCAGGAAATTTTGAAAGTCTTTGGTTAGCTGGGCTTGATTTTTCCTAAGTTGAATGATTCGCTGTTGCTGGGTTTGGGTGCGCTTATGGTTAGGAATAGTTTCCAGTTCACTGAGTTCTTGACCCAGGGCAATGGCTTGGTCGATAATTGGTTGAGTTCCTTTGAGGATTTCCTGTTCTTCAGTCAGTTCTGTAATGCCATCAACGGTGTTATCATCCCCTCGCACATTACTCAGGTAATCCTGCAACTCCTGGACTTTCAGTAAATCGAGCACCCGTAGGGCTTCTAAGTTGCGATTTTGTTGGGTCAATAAATCAGCCAAGCGGCGATAGTCCTCAGCAACAGTGTTGGTAAAGGATTGTTGTTGTTCAATGGGCAGAACTTTTAAGTCTTTGCGGATCCCTTCTCGCACATTAACCGATTGTTTAAAGAAGGTAATCGCTAATTCCGATTGGTTTTGGGTATCATACAAATTACCGATACCAGCCATAATTTTCCCTTCCGTTAAGCGAGTGCCAAGGGTTCTGGAAAGGGCTAAGGCTTGTTGATAAGCTGCTAAAGCTTCGGGATAGTTTCCTAGGTTAGTGTAAACTATTCCGATATTGTACAAGGTAGAGCTAATCCCAGATTTTACCCCAATTGTTTGATTAATCCCTAAGGCTTGTTGATGATAGTCATTGGCTTTAGTATACTCTCCCAGTTTTTCATAAACTATTCCGATAGTAGTCAGGGTGTGACCTTGATCTAGGCGATTACCAATCTGTTGAGAAATAGCTAAGGATTGCTGATAGTTTTCTAGAGACTTTGGATAGTTTTCCTGCTTTTGGTAAACTGTTCCGATGTTAGTCAGGGTTTCTGCAATCCCTTCCTTAGCCCCAATTTTGGTAAAAATGGCCTGAGCTTGGTTGAAGTAGTCCAAGGCTTGGGAATAATCTCCCAAATCCAGATAATTTGCCCCTATAGAGTTATAGGTGGTGCCAATACCGGCCTGGTCACCAATGTCTTGACGAATGGCTAGGGCTTTTTGATGATATTCTAGGGCTTTGGGATACTTTCCCCAGTGACTGTAAACTGTTCCGATGTTCCTCAGGTTAGCAGCTTCTGTGGGGCGATCGCCTATCTCTTGTTGAATAGCTAGAGCTTGCTGTAAGTATTTTAACCCTCGCTCATACTCCCCTTGGTCAGTATAAATTCTTCCGATATTGTTGAGATTGGCACCAACTCCCCTCTTGTCACCAATGTCTTGCTTAATTTTTAGAGATTGCTGATGATAGTTTAAGGCTTTGGCATAGTCTCCCCAGCTAATGTAAACTGTTCCGATGTTGCCGAGGGTAGTAGCTTCCTCGAAACGCTTCCCTAGGTCTTGTTGAATCACTAAAGCTTGGTGGAAGTATTCTAATGCTTGAGCATACTCACCCCGAGCATAGTCAATGAACCCAATATTATTGAGAGTAGTACTTTCCCCTGAGCGATCCCCAATTTCTTGAGAAATAGCTAGAGATTGCTGGAAGTATTCATTGGCTCGGTCATACTCACCCTGACTATCGTAAACTGATCCAATATTATTAAGGATATTGGCTTCCTGGGAGCGATAACCTATGTCTTTAGAAATAGCTAAAGCTTGCTGGAAGTATTCATTGGCTCGGTCATACTCACCCTGACTATGGTAAACATGCCCAATATTAGTGAAATTAGTAGCAACATTATCACGACGGAGATCGCCCAACTCTTGGTTAATGGCTAAAGCTTGCTGATAATAGTCTAGAGCTTGACTATACTTCCCGTATCCGTCATATATCCAGCCAATGTTGTTGAGTATAGTCGCAATTTTGATAGAATCGTTTAAACTTTTGCTAATAGTTAAGGTTTGCTGGTAGTAATCTAGGGCTTGGTTGTACTTTCCCCAATTGCTGTAAACTACCCCAATATTATTGAGGAGGTCTACAGTAGTTTTCTGGTCATTAATTTCTTTGGCAATGGTCAAGGCTTGCTGGTAGTAATCTAGGGCTTGGTCATACTTTCCCTGAGATTCGTAAACTTGCCCAATAAAATTGAGAGCGATTATTTCTTGAGAAGGCTCTTTGGTTTCTCGGGCAATGGCAAGGAGTTGCTGATAAGACTTCAGGGCTTGGTCATATTTGCCTTGGCTGATTTGAGCTAGTCCAAGCCCTCCCAGGATAGATGCTTCAATCGAGGTATTATTAAGTTTGCGGTAAATTTCTAAGGCTTGTTGGTAATAGTCTATGGCTTGGTCATGGTTGCCCAAGTCATAATAAGCTTGCCCAATCCCCCAAAGATTTGCACCTTCTCCTGTGAGATTGTCAATTTTTTTGGAAATGGCTAAGGCTTGTTGATAATAGTTTATGGTTTGCTGATAGTTTCCCTGTTGGTAGTAAACCTGTCCAATCTTAGCAAGGGTACTCCATTCCTGAACTTGATTCTTAAGTTGGCGATGAATAGCTAAAGCTTGCTGATAATAGTTGAGGGCTTGGTCATACTGTTCTTGCTTTTGGTAAAGTGTAGCAATATTACCAAGGGTGGTGCTTTCATCAGCCTGATTCTTAACTTCCCGGTTAATAGCTAAGGCTTGCTGATAATAGTTGAGGGCTTGGTCATATTGTTGCTGTTTATCGTAAACCACGCCAATAGTATTGAGCGCAATCCCTTCCAGCTTACGCTTACCCAATTCTTTCCGAATAGCTAGGGATTGCTGGTAATAGTCTATAGCTTTGACATACTCCCCTTTCTGGTTGTAAATCCCTCCCATCAAAAATAAAATATTCTGTTCTAATCCCCGACTCCCAGTTGGTTTAGTAATCGCTAACCCAAGCTCCAGGGTTTCCAGCCCTTTATCCAATTCCCCTTGAGCGGTATAGAGTGCTCCCTTCAAGGTCAGGGCTAAACCTTCTCCTAATCGATAACCTTCTTCTCGACTCAGGCCATGAGCTTGCTCCACAAACTCCCAAGCTTGGTTTAATTTCCCTGACCTGATATAAGCTGAGCTGAATACAATCAGAGTTTGCGCTTGATAGTAGCGTGGGAGAATGCGTACGCTTTTCTCAGTCTTAGCTACTTCTTTGATAATAGTCAGACCTTGCTCTAACCTATCTAAGGCTTTGTCATACTCTCCTTGGGAAGAGTAAACTGAGCCAAGATTAACCAGAGCATAACCAATCCCAAGCTGATTACCTACCTCTTGGTTAATAGTTAGGGCTTGCTCGAACAACTCCAGGGCTTTAGGATAGTCTTCCTGACTTGAATAAACTGTTCCGATATGGGTCAGGGTTTCCCCTTCTCCCTTTCGCTCTCCATTACCTTGACGGATTTTTAGAGCTTGCTGCAATACTTCCAGGGCTTTGCTTTGTTGAGATAATAGATTGTAAACCTGTCCAAGGCCATTAAGAGCTTGAGCAACACCTGTAGAGTTTCCCAATTCCCGATAAATCGTCAATACTTGTTGATAACTCTCCTTGGCTTGAGGCAACTGACCTTTAACAAACTCTGACCTTGCCCGATCGAATAACTGTTCCGCTTGAGTGGCTTGGTCTGGAGTGGTTTGTGCCACCGCTGGAGCAACTCCCAGATTTTCTGGAGCTAAGATCGGTGAGAGCAGACACAGTAAGGTAGCACTAGCGAGCTTGAGGCAAAATACAGGAATAGTAGAGTAAATACCCATCGACAAATCAGCCACTTGGTAGTTTCTTACTATATATCCTTAGGTGGTGGCAGTTTTATGCGAATTGTAGGAAGTTTTAAATTGGGTGAGGGAGTAGGGAGTAGGTTGAAGGTTAGCAGGTTGAAGGTTGAACGCGATCGCGTTCAACCAAATAACCTTGGCCAATAGGCACGCGCGTCGCGTTCAACCTACCCTACACCAAATCCCCTTGGGCGAACAACCAAATAACCTTGGCCTTTGGCCACGCGATCGCGTTCAACCTTCAACCTCCTAACCTTGGCCTATTGGCACGCGCGTCGCGTTCAACCTCCTAACCTTCAACCGTCTAACCTTGGCCTATTGGCACGCGCGTCGCGTTCAACCTTCAACCTTCAACCCCATAACCTTCAACCTTCAACCTCCTAACCTTCAACCTGTTAACCCTATAATCCATTCCCAATTAAAATAAACGGTGCCCAAAAATAAGGATGCTCCAAACCATACTCTACTTTGGTAATTAAAGCAATTTGAGCTTGTCGGAGGGCTTCGGCTTTAGTAACGTTCCCCTGTTTCAAGACCTGATAAAATTTATTCATCAAGGCTTGGGTACCTTTGTCATTCACTTTCCACAGGGATGCGATCGCAGCATCGGCACCAGCATTTTGCATCAGATAACCAAAACCCAGGATTTCTTTGCCATCCCCCAATTCTCCCCCTAAGCCGGTCTGACAGGCACTGAGCACTACTAAATCTACATTGGGGAAATTCCATTGTTCCACCTCGTCAACGGTAACATGACTGCCATCACCAAACAGAATAAATGAATCTTGTTTAGTTTTCTCGAACACAGCGTGGGTGGCTAGATGCACAATGGAATAGTCATTCATCTGATAAATGGTATCCTCATGAAACTGTTTATCGATGAATAGCTTAGTGTTGGGAAAGGTTTCTGCCAGACCCTCAACTTCTGGTTTGGTAAACGCTAAGGCTGGAAATTCATGCTGTTTATCCCCGATCTCAATCCTATGCTCTTTGGTGACCGCTGCCGCAAACACGTCTAACTGTGGTGTCGGTTTATGGTCTAGGGATGTTAGGCTCAGAGCAGTAATCTGATTAACTCTCAACCGCTCAATTAACCATTGCTCGCCATCATACAAAGCCCCCAGGGGAATATAGCGCAATTTGCCATCAGGAGCATAAATAATAGTTTTGGCATTAGCTTTGGCTAAGTCAGCTTCAATCGGTTTAATTAGCCACTCGTACAGTTGCTCGACGTAAATTTTGTAATTATTGCTCCCATTGCCAACGGTTTGGCGGAAGTTGTCAATCGCTCTTTCCACGTTTTTTCGGTTTGCCTTAACCGTGCGGTGAATTGGGGGAGCATCAGGGGTGACTAGGACTAATTCCAAACGGTCATCTAATACTAGGGGATAGAACATAACCGCATCCTGTTCCAATTGCTGGAGTTGCTCTCGTAATCGTCGATCGTAATTCTTTAGGTCTAAGTTTTCTGCTTCTGTGGTTTCCCTCAATTTTGCCAAGGAAGCTTTTACCTCTGGACTCTTCAGGGAATCTTGAAAGTCTTTCCTGACCTGGGCTTGATTTTTCCTAAGTTGAATGATTCGCTGTTGCTGGGTTTGGGTGCGCTTATCCGTAACAATAGTTTCCAGTTCACTGAGTTCTTGATCCAGGGCAATAGCTTGGTCGATAATTGGTTGGATACCCTTGAGGATTTCCTGTTCTTCAGTCAGTTCTGTAATGCCATCAACGGTGTTATAATTCCCTAGCAGATTACTGAGGTAATCCTCCAACTCCTGGACTTTCAGTAAATCGAGCACCCGTAGGGCTTCTAACACTCGATCTTTTTGCAGCAGTAAATCAGCCAAGCGGCGATAGTCTTGGGCAAAAGTGTTGGTAAAGGATTGTTGTTGTTCAATGGGCAGAACTTTTAAGTCTTTGCGGATCCCTTCTCGGACATTAACCGATTGTTTAAAGAAGGTAATCGCTAATTCCGATTGGTTTTGGCTATCATACAACTTACCGATACCAGCCAGAATTTTCCCTTCCGTTAAGCGAGTGCCAAGGGTTCGGGAAAGGGCTAAGGCTTGTTGATAAGCTGCTAAAGCCTCGGGATAGTTTTCTAGGTTAGCGTAAACTATTCCGATATTGTACAAGGTAAAGCTAATCCCGGCTTTTACGCCAATTTTTTGATTAATCTCTAAGGCTTGTTGATGATAGTCATTGGCTTTAGTATACTCTCCCAGTTTTTCATAAACTATTCCGATAGTAGTCAGGGTGTTAGCTTTCTGTAGGCGATTACCAATTTGTTGGGAAATAGCCAAGGATTGCTGATAGAATTTGAGAGACTTGGGGTATTGTTTCTGTTTTTGGTAAACTGTTCCGATGTTAGTTAGGGTTACCCCAATCCCTTCCTTATCCCCAATTTTATTAAAAATGGCCTTAGCTTGGTTGAAGTAATCCAAGGCTTGGGGATAGTCCCCCAAATCCAGATAATTTACCCCGATAGCGTTATAGGTGGTGCCAATACCGGCCTGGTCACCAATGTCTTGACGAATTGCTAGGGCTTTTTGCTGATACTCTAGGGCTTTGGGATACTTTCCCCAGTCAA
>NZ_JAAHGN010000213.1:0-8651 GCF_010672485.1 Moorena sp. SIO2C4
TGGTGGATGCTAGCAACCGCCAGGGATTGAATAACCTGACTCATGGAGGTAATCCAGCCTTTGACACCGCTGACTTTGGTGAGGAAAACTTTGGTGGTCCTGGCAACCTACGGGTGGATTATGTGTTGCCTTCTCAAAATCTGACTATCACTGACGCAACGGTTTTCTGGCCGAAAAGTGATGACCCTGCCTTTGAGCTAGTGGGTGATTTCCCCTTTCCTAGTTCTGACCACCGTCTAGTATATGTTGATGTTGAGGTAGAGCCTACAGTGGTAGATAGTAACTCCAAAGTTGTCACTGGTATTAACTTCCTCGGAGAGGTTAGCTTTAATACTGGATTCCAGTTTGAGAATACAGAAGTTGGCGGTATCTCTGGTTTAGCCTACGATCCTGCTAATGGTGTCTACTATGGTCTGTCTGATGACCGCAGCCAAAATGCTCCCGCTCGTTTCTATACTATTGATATTGATTTAAGTGATGGTAGTCTAGACAACGGTGATGTAGGGTTTACAGGTGTCACCACTCTACGGAATGCTAGCGGTGAGCCTTTCCCAGAACGGGGTGTTGATCCAGAAGGGATTGCCTTGACTAGTGCTGGAACCTTGTTTATATCCTCTGAAGGGGATGCTAACAATCTTCTTAATCCCTTCGTCAATGAATTCTCTCTAGCAGGACAAGAGTTCAATCAGCTGACGGTACCAGATAAGTTCTTACCTACCTCAGATGGAACCAGGGGCATTCGTAACAATCGTGCCTTTGAAAGCCTGACCATTAGCCCAGATGAGCGCTTCCTTTATACTGCAGTAGAGAATGCTCTGATTCAGGATGGTCCGGCTTCGACACTAGAAGATGAAAGCCCTGTTCGGATTTTACAGTATGATTTACAAACTGGGGAACCTGCTAAAGAATTCCTCTACATCACTGACACCATTCCCAATCAGCCTGACCCTCCTGGCAGTTTTGCTGACAATGGTTTAGTAGAATTACTAGCGCTAGATAATACCGGAACCTTACTAGCCCTAGAGCGATCCTTTGCAGTTGGTGTCGGAAATAATCTCAGGCTATATGAAGTCCGGCTCCAAGACGCTACAGATATCAGTGATGTTGATAACCTATTGAGCAACCCCACTGACCCAGATAGTGGACTCTTAGAGGTTGAGCAAGTAGCTGAGAAACGGTTACTGTTGGATTTCGATGACTTAGGTATTCGTCTCGACAATAGTGAAGCGATCGCATTTGGTCCAACCTTACCGGATGGCAGACAATCCCTAATTGTTGCTAGCGATAACAATTTCAATGACAGCCAGATTACCCAATTCCTAGCATTTGGGCTAGACCTCGATCATATTCAATCTCCGACAGCAATAGTAGAAGCCACCTCTGAGATTAACGGTACTCAAGGGGCTGACCAGTTGATTGGGACTATTGATGCTGATCTGATCAATGGCTTTGGTGGAAATGATACCATTGCTGGGGCACTAGGTAATGATATTTTATTTGGTGGCAATGGTGATGATATCCTGCGCGGAGATAACAATAGCAGGTCCCCAGATGGTAAGGCTGGTGGGGATGATATTATCTATGGTGGTTCAGGAAGCGATCGCATTGGCGGGAAATCTGGTAATGACTCCCTCTATGGTGGCTTCGGATATTATCAACTCTGGGGTGATGCTGGGGATGACCTATTGAGTGGTGGTCTCGGTCATGATACTCTGACTGGAGATAACTTCTCTAATGGTAGTGGCAGTGATACCTTTGTCCTAGAGATTGGGGAAGGTACTGACACCATTACAGACTTCGAGCTGGGCACTGACTTCATTGGTTTAGGCAATGGTTTGAGCTTTGGTGAAGTTTCTATCACCTCCGATAGTAATAATTCTCTTATCAATGTTGGAGATGGAACCCTAGCAGTAGTGTTAGGAGTAACAACCCTTGCTGAAAGGGATTTCGTTATTTTATAGCAATTCTCAAATTAGGAAGTAGGGGAATAGGGAGTCGGGAGTCGGGAGTCGGGAGTGGGGGTAAGAAAATTAAATGTACCTCGTAAGTATCGGAAAAACTATAAAAATGTGTTCCATTTCCGCATCTTCCCACACTTCCCATACTTCCCATACTTCCCACACTTTTCCCCATGTTCCCTGTTCCCGAAAATCAAAAAATTGTGTAATTAAACTATTTTATAAATGCTATAAAACTGATTAACTTAATAAGTTGAAGTTAATTTTTTTGTGGTTTTATATTTATTAATTTTGATTTTAATAACATTAATTTAATTATAAAAAATATAATAAATCGATAATGTACCAATTAATGTCGTAATTTTGATATGATAATTTTTGCTCCATATTGCCTACTCCCTACTCCCTGCTCCCTGTTATAGCAGTCGCCAGGGCAGTTAGGACATGACAAAAGTCTCAAAGCTAAGTAAGCGCAATAGTTTTACTTCTGACTTCTGACTTCTGACTTCTGACTTCTGCTATACCTTTGCTATGACTTTATAATCCTAAATTTTAGAGGGTTTAATTGAAGGAGTAATATCTCAGGCTTAGGAAGCGTAAAAGTGAGTGTGAAGATCTTCGCACAAGAGGGTAAGACCCTACACCCACCCGAATTTGGATCCAAACCCAAACCTGTAGCTTCTCATGTAAATTTTAAGTAAAGGTGACGTAAGAAAAAGACCAAATTATGTAAGATTATGTAAAGTTGACTATAGTACACTCTTTTATAGTATAGTTTTACGTAAATCCAAAAATATATTAAGTCAAGTAACCTATGGCTTAATTAGTCTGACCGATAGCATCTACTGGTAGGTTAAAGCTACCCAGATTCCTTTGGTCATCTCTGAAGACGCTGCTTAGCCAGCGGGCATCTATAGCCCAGTTGCTTAGATCAAAGACAAATGATTTGTAAGCTATCAGCGTGTCGCGTATCAGCTATCAGCTGATGGGCTATGGGCTATGGGCACGCTACTTGATGTGCTGATGGGCTATGGGAACGCTACACCGAACAGCTTTTGAATAAAACAGGTAAGCATTAGTTTAATAGTAACGAAAGTCACAGGTTAGAAGCCTGTGCCACAAAGCTGACGGCACCTCAAATAGCGTGAGCTAAAAGCTCACGGCTGACGGCTGAATGCTTACAATGATTTGGATTTAGTTTGCTAATCGAAGAGTATCAAATCCAAGACAGTAAAATTCAATAAAACCTTAAGTCGGTGTTGCTGAACTAGTGATTGCAATGAAATCAGGGAAAGGGTAAAATCTACTTGATAATTAATCGAAGATCAGCTTAGGTAGACTCCGTTGAACTCCAGACCAAGGTTATGGGTAACTAGATAAATAAAGTCCGTCTTGATGTGGCTGGATTATCAAGTTAAATCCTCATACCCGAAGGGAGTCAAGGTGATAGCTATCATCATGGTAGCATCATGCTAGTCATAAGCCTAGTATGAGTGGGTAATTCCATTGGCTGTTCTTTTTGAATTAGTTCAGACTCAATGGGATGTTCCGTTCGCGAATGCAGATCAGATTGAGCAAATAGCTTATTCAATAACGTTCAATAAAGCACAGATAGCTTGCTATTATATTGATGTTATATTGATGTTATATTGATGCTATCAGTGTTTGCGTTATTCAGCCATCGCCACACTATCTCCAGGTTAAAGGTTAATTATTAACACTAGCTGTAGAGTTCAGACGCAACCCCTAACTAAGTAGGTAGGAAATTAACGTAATAGGCTGAGGTTTAACTGTTGATTCTCAACAATTAACCTGAAGGACAGTCAACACTATAAAACCTTAGCGCTAACGCTACTAACCTACCTATTTAATGGATCAACAAAACCCTAATAATTAAGTCCTAATAAATTATTTTAATTCTTGATAATCAAGAAAATATTAGGCATTTTAATATTCGCGAAGCGGTTCCTTTGGAACAGGGTAATGAGTACATAATTATTGCTATAAAACTTTCAATAAGTTGATAGCTAATAGCTGATATAGGTACTCGCAGTCTACTACCTAGGATAAATTTGTGGCAGATATATTAGATAAAATTGGTAGCTTTTCTAGTGAGATTGGCGCTGAAATTACCGCCTACGATCCAATAGGTCAAGAGTTATTTGTAGTTTCTGGTGGAACTGAGGTGCAAGTGCTAGACCTCAGTGATCCGAGCAATCCAACTCAGGCAATACCACCAATTGATATTGCTTCTTTGATACCTGACATTGACGGAGCAAATAGCGTAGCCTATAGCAATGGTTTACTGGCGCTAGCCTTAGAAGCTAGCACCTCTACTGATCCGGGGAAGGTAGCAATTGTAGATATTGCTGCGTTTCGGAACAATCCGGCTGACCCCAATGCCCTGAAGGTAGTGCAAGCGGGGCCTCTGCCCGATATGCTCATGTTTACCCCTGATGGCACCAAAATACTGGTTGCTAATGAAGGAGTAGCGGATGATGGCATTGATCCTGAAGGATCGATCAGTATCATTGATGTGTCGAGTGGGTTAGCAACTCTAACCCAAGACAATGTCGCTACAGCAGACTTCAGCGCCTTCAATGGTCGTGAAGCGGAATTCCGGGCAAAAGGTGTACGTATTTTCCCAGACAAGACTGTTGCTGAGGATGTGGAACCAGAATTCATTGCTGTCTCAAGCGATGGTACTACAGCCTTTGTCAACCTCCAGGAAAACAATGCCTTTGCGGTGCTAGACCTGGAGTCCGCTACAGTGGTGGATATCCTGCCTCTGGGTGTGAAAGACCACAGCCAAGGTCAGCCCACCCTAGAGCTATTTGAGTTCAATGACTTGCCTGTACTTGGTACTACCGAAGGGGGTCAGGAGATTAAACTGGGCGGACTGTCTGGCTTATTCTACGAAGGGACGGATGCAGCAACTGGCAACTTGAAGTTTGTAACGGTTCCTGACCGGGGACCCAATGGTGAACCCACTGATGTGGATGGGGATGGGAGTAAAGAACGACCCTTTGCCTTACCGGATTACCAAGCTCGCATGATCCGCTTTGAGTTAAATCCCAGCTCTGGCGAGATCACCATTACCGAAACCATTTTCTTGACCCGTCAAGATAGCACCACACCAATCACAGGACTACCCAATATTGCAGGGGTGGATGAAGAACCAGTAGACTTATCTGGCAATTTGCTGCCCTTAGATGAGTTTGGTGCTGACCTGGAAGGGGTAGTAATCGCTGCGGATGGCACCTTCTGGATGGTGGATGAGTACCGTCCAGCTATCTACCACTTTGATACCGATGGTGTCCTGATTGACCGCTTTGTTCCCCAAGGAACAGCTGCCTTGGCTGGTGCAGCAGTGGGAAGCTTTGGCACTGAGTCCTTACCTGAGGAGTACGCCAATCGCCGCCGTAACCGTGGCTTTGAGGCCGTAGCTCTGGATCCAGACGATAATATCCTCTACGCCTTTATTCAAACTCCTTTACAGAATCCAGACCGTGCTACGTCTAATAGCTCGGATGTGATTCGGATTCTCGGAATTGATACTACCACAGGTAATGCCGTTGCTGAGTATGTTTACTTGCTCGAAGACCCTGCTTTACGTAGTGGAGGACGAGTAGATAAGATTGGTGATGCGGTATACGCTGAGGATGGAAAATTATTTGTCATTGAGCGAGATTCCGCAGTTGGTGATAAAGCAAAGAAGTTTATCTTCCAAATAGACCTGACAAAAGCCACTAATTTGCTTGCTCCGGATGCCCCCACACTACCCACTGACTCTACTCTAGAGCAGTTGAGTGCGGATGACCTAGATGCTCTTGGGATTCAGGCGGTCAATAAGATAAAAGTGACAAACCTGCCTTCGATTGGGTATCTCGCTGGTGATAAACCAGAAGGTCTAGCGCTACTGGATGATGGCAAACTGGCTGTACTCAATGACAATGACTTTGGAGTACTCGAACAGAAGATTCCGGTGGATGGCTCGGTTCCTCTGAACCCCAATCCAACTCCTGTGGTCTTAGGTCTGATCGACCTGGGTGAGAACAATGCCCTGGATGCTAGTAATGAGGATGATGCCATCAACATCCAAAATTGGCCGGTTTTCGGTCTATACCAACCAGATGCGATCGCATCTTTTGAGGCAAACGGTCAAACCTACTACGTCACTGCCAATGAAGGGGATATCAGGGATGAAGAGGAACGGATTGCAAACTTGACCCTCGACCCAGATGCGTTTCCCGATGCTGAAACCTTGCAACAAGAGTCTCAACTGGGTCGTTTGAGAATATCTACCATTGATGGGGATTTGGATAATGATGGTGATTTTGACCAGCTATTCTCCTACGGTGGGCGCTCTTTCTCAATTTGGGATCAGTTTGGCAACCTAGTGTTTGATAGTGGTGATGATTTTGAACGAATTACAGCTCAGCAAGTTCCTGAACTATTTAATTCTAGCGGCACTCCTGATACCTTTGACGATCGCAGTGACAATCAAGGACCAGAACCGGAAGGAATTGTCACCGGGGTCATTAATGATCGCACTTACACGTTTATCGGCCTCGAACGAATAGGCGGGGTGATTGTCTACGATGTCACTAATCCCACGGCTCCTGAATTTGTCCAATATCTGCCCAATGATAATGGTGGCAATCCAGATGAGCCAGTAGACCGTGAGCCTGAGGGGCTAACATTTATTCCTGTGGAAGACAGCCCCAATGGTGAACCCCTGCTGATAGTGGCTCAAGAAGACAGTGAAACCATTACTATCTTTTCAGTCAACCCCGGTCCGGGAACCCCATTAGATGATGAACTAGTTGGCACCGAAGCTGATGAGACAATCATTGCCCGAGCTGGCAATGATACAGTTGCTGGTGCTTTAGGTAATGATACTATCTTTGGGGGGAATGGAGATGATGTATTACGAGGTGACTTCAACAGCCGTTCCTCTGACAATACCCTTGGAGGGGATGATGTAATTTACGGGGGTGCTGGAAGCGATCGCATTGGTGGAAAAGCCGGTAATGATTCCCTGTTTGGTCAGAAAGGTGATGACCAAATCTGGGGTGATGCTGGGGATGACCTACTGCGAGGCGGTCTTGGCAATGATACCCTATTTGGTGATAATGGCTCTGGTGGTGATGGTAGTGATACCTTCATCTTGGCCGCTGGTGAAGGAACTGATACGATTGGGGATTTCCAAGTCAGTGAAGACTTCATCGGTTTAGCAGATGGGTTAACCTTTGGTCAGTTATCGGTTACTCAAGAAAGTAACAACGCTGTGATTAGCTTCGGTGATGAAACCTTAGCAATCCTGAATCAGGTGCAGGCTGAAACCCTGATCGATAATGCTGCTACGACTTTTATATTGGTTGCTTAAGGCAGAGCAGTTGAAGGTTGTTCGCCCAAGGCGATTCGGTGTAGGGTAGGTTGTCTGTCAGAATGCAGAATGTAGAATGCAGAATGCAGAATTCTTAATTCTTAATTCTTAATTCTACATTCTTAATTCAAAAGGGACTCTAATGGTTGACTACCCATGATTGATTTCACAGTTGCTATCTGTACCTATAACGGCGAAACTCGTCTACCTAAGGTTCTAAAACGATTACTGTCTCAAATTAAAACTGACCATTTTGCTTGGGAAATTATAATTATTGACAATAACAGCACTGATAATACCAGCAAAATTGTTCAGGAGTATCAATCCCATCCAGAAGCTTATCCGATCCGATATTACTTTGAACCAAAACAGGGGATAGCATTTGCTCGACGCCGTGCTATCCAGGAGTCTAAAGGTGAGTATGTCGGGTTTTTAGATGATGATAATCTCCCTACTCCTGATTGGGTTAGTGCTGCCTATAATTTTGGTAATTCCCATCCCCAAGCTGGTGCTTATGGTAGTCAAATTTATGGAGACTATGAAGTTAAACCACCGGAAAACTTTAACCGAATTGCTTGTTTTATCGCTATCATAGAACGAGGTCAAGAGCCATTTTGTTATCAGCCTCGTCAAGGGGTATTTCCTGTGGGTGCGGGGTTAGTGATTCGTAAGCAAGCCTGGTTAAATAATGTTCCTGAACAGCCTTGGCTCAAGGGGGTGTGTGCGACATCCCTATCTGCTAAAGGAGAAGATATAGAAACCTTATCCTATATTCAAAAAGCCGGTTGGGAAATTTGGCATAACCCTCAAATGTGTATTGAGCATCAAATTCCCAAATGGCGTTTGGAAAAAGACTATTTATTGAAATTATTTCGAGGTGTGGGCTTAAGTCGGTATCCCACTCGCATGTTGCGCTTTCAACATTGGCAAAAGCCTTTCATGATTCTAGTTTACCTAATCAATGATTTGGGCAAGACTATCCTTCACCTGATTAGATATCGCCAACACCTCAAGACAGATTTAGTAGCAGCTTGCGAACTGGAACTTTTTGTGAATAGCTTCTTTAGTCCATTTTATCATTGGATTTTTGGAAATCAGTCATAAATAATAAGACAAAATGCTGGCATGTATGAAAAGGGAAAAGGGAATAGGGAACAGGGAAGAGAGTGTGGGGAGAGGGGTTAGTGTGGCTAGTGTGGGGAGAGCGAAGAAGTAGTTTTCGATAATTGGGTATAGTTAAAGACATTTTTATGACCCCGACTCCCAGGGAATGCGCGTTCACGCTTAGCTTTAAAAAAGTGCGG
>NZ_JAAHGN010000214.1:0-8641 GCF_010672485.1 Moorena sp. SIO2C4
ACAATAAGCTAAACTTTTGAAAAAAACCGGTTTCTGAGCAGAAGCCGGTTTTTTTTTGACTTTTACTGCCACTTACCTATTAGAGCGCTACGGGCTGGGAATCGGGAATCGGGAATCAGGAATCGGGAATCGGCAATAGGAAATACGCAATAGGGAATAGGGAATAGCAAATAGGGAATAGGCCATAGGGAATAGGCAATATAAAAGCCAAGTTACACAGCTTTTAGCAATTATCAGATCACCATTATTTGTAAATAAAATAGCGCGTATTTATACCTATCATAAAATAACTATATGTAGCATTTTTTAAGCTATTTCATATAAATTTGATAATTATAACGCATATCATACAATTAGATGTTTCACAGCTGATTAACCAGTTGATTTAACAGAAAACTCAGGTGATTTTCAGATTAGCGAATGATGGTAGTTATAGAGCTAAGATAAAACACACAAAGGATAAAAAAATGACAACTCGTGACGAATTTTGGACTATAGCAGATCATTCTCGACTGGAAGCTGAATATCTAGCTGATAAGAAACTGCAATATTTACAACATGCCCCACTGGAAGCTTTACAGCAGATATGTATCCAGTACCGTCATTTTACCAAAGAGTTTCCTGATAATCTGGCAATTCTAATTTCCAAAGCTCCTTATGGAAAATTTAAAAGCTTAACCGCTGAGATACTAGCAGAAGAGTTAGGTGAAGGAGATCATGAGAATAATCATCTCCAACTATGGGATAACTATCTGTTAAGCATTGGTCTAAATCAAGATTTATTTGAAGACTCTCTTAGCGAAGAAAATAAGATTTTGCTTGATGAAATCAAGCAACTAACGTTAACCAAGCCTACCACCTATGTTATTGGATTATGTGGCATGGGTGGAGAGTGTCTTTGCCAAGTTTATCTCTCTACTATGTACAAATATCTTGTCAAAAACCCATATATCAAAGAAAACAAACAGACCATTGATTGGGAGTTTTGGAACTTTCATGTTGGTGAAGCTGATATTATCCATCGTCAAAAGGTCAGAGATGCCATTAATGAGATAGTTGATGCCGATCCATCTACCGTAGATGATTTAAGCGCTGGTTATCAGAAAGCCAAACAGAATTGGGATACATTTTGGACGAATAACTACAAATTAGCCATGACTAAGCAGATGGCAGCTGTAAATTGAGTGAATAATTGAGTGAATAATTGAGTGAAATAGAAGTAAGTAGAGTCCATCAATCAAATCACTCTACTACTTCAAAATACCCAATAATAACAAATTGGCTCGATAGTTTATTATAGCAGTTGGCAATTTAATCAGGTACACCTTAAAACCCTGAACGACACACAGGACAAGGAAAAGCAAAAAAGCCGATGCCTGATAGCTCACTGCTAACTGCTATATTAGCTTGACTCAAAATGAAACAAAAATCAGAAATGAAGCATTCTCTTGAAGCTTTGAAGAAACATGGCCAAACCACAGCTTCATCTACTTTAGGCTTGTGGGATTCTATTCGAGCAGATTTTGAGGCTGTGTTTGAGAAAGATCCTGCTGCTTCCTCTTGGCTTGAGGTGTTAACGTGCTATCCAGGCTTACAGGCAGTGACGGTTCATCGCCTTGCCCATATCTTATATCGCCACCGTTTATTTTGGCTGTCTCGCTTCATATCCTACATTGTCCGTTGGCTAACAGGAATTGATATTCATCCAGGTGCTACCCTTGGTCGGGGCATATTTATTGATCACGGTACAGGTGTAGTAATTGGGCAAACCGCCATCGTTGGAGATGGAACCTTAATTTATCAAGGTGTTACTTTAGGTGGCACTGGCAAACAACTAGGTAAACGTCATCCGACTGTGGGAAAAAATGTAATCGTCGGAGCGGGAGCAAAAATTCTTGGGGACATTGAAATTGGTAACAATAGCCGTATTGGAGCAGGCTCAGTAGTTTTACGGTCTGTTCCTAATGACTGCACTGTTGTTGGGATTCCGGGACGAATAGTTAGGCAATTCGCCCAGCCGATTAGTCCACTTGCTCACAGTAACATCCCTGATCCAGTAGCTAATGTGGTTGATAAACTTATCCAAAGGATAGATGAGTTGGAAATCAAACTAAAGCAATTACAGCAGTTTAGAGAAATGGAGTTCACCGAAAAGCTGTTGTGTCAAGATCAAGCTATCAACTTATCTCACAATACTAATTTAAATAGTCGTCAGCTAGCAAAAGTAGATTAACTGTAAGCATTCAGCCGTCAGCTATCAGCTAATGCGCTGCGCGCACGCTACTTGAGGTGCTAGCAGGCGCTTTAACTCCACAGGGTCGGATCAGTACGAGCAGGGATTTTCAACCAGCCGTACCAGCACCCCCCAGCTTTTTTACTACCTCCCGTTGATTAGCATGATAGCTGACGGCTGACGGCTGATAGCTGAATGCTTACGATTAACTTTTGTTAATACAGGAGACAAATGTCTTGGAAATCATAATTGCTACTATGCCCTTGTGGGTAGCCATAGTAATGCTAGTGGTATTGCAGCGACCAAGCCAACAGGCAGGACTTGCTACTTTGATAGCTGCTATCGGATCAACACTACTATTTCCTGTTTTTCGTTTGTTTCCTGGGCAATTACTACTTGCTTTGGTGAAGGGACTTGCGACATCATTATCAGTGTTCTACGTGCTATTTCCCAGTTTGCTACTTTACTATCTGCTCAAGTCTGTAGATGGTATGAGCCTTTTAGGACAGGGTATTGCTCGTTTAGTTCCTGAGCGAGACTTACAGGTGTTGCTGCTAGTAATTGGGTTCGCTCCCTTTGCCGAGTCAGTTAGTGGATTTGGAGTTGGTACCATTTTAGTCATTCCACTGTTTCTCGCATTAGGTTATAGTTCTGCTCAGTCAGCTATACTGGGTATTTTGGGTCAAATGGCTGTACCTTGGGGAGGGCTAGCCATAGGTACAGTTCTTGGAGCGGAAATAACTAATCTAGATCCTAGTATTCTAGGTTCGACTACTGCTCTTTTGACTGCTCCTCTGCCCGTAGTTTACGGACTGGTGGCACTAGCAGTGAGTGGCGGAAAGAAATCCGTGCAACGCCGATGGCCAGAAGCGATCGCTGCGGGAGTGCTTCTTACCATAGGAGTTTGGGGCTTCAGTTGGATTCCTGGGGTTGAACTGGCAGGTGTACTTGGCAGCACACTGGTAATGTCATTCTTAGTGGTGTGGGCAAACCGAAAACTATTTCATAAACTATTTCATAAACTATTTCATAAGGCAAAACGAAAAAGAACAGTAAATCTAGTCAACAGTGCCCGTAATAGTTCCGAAAAAACGGCTCATGATTCGGCTGAGCATGGTATTACTAAAGTATCCCTCGGGCAGGTAATAGCTCCCTACGGGATTCTGACAGCAATTCTGCTGATTTCTCGCTTAGTTGTTCCTCTAAAAATTTGGCTGAAGAGTCATTTTGTGATATCAATAGCTGCCATCAATCTAAATCTACCCCTGCTTTACAACCCAGGCTTTTATTTACTTTTGACAGCTTTGGCTACAGTCACAATTTTGGGAACAGTCGTACACAAACTGCGAGTGATAACAAGGCAAGCTTGGCAACAATTTATCCCTGGAGCCATCGCACTCGCCTGTTTTCTAGCAGCCTCTCAAGTTATGCAAGCCAGTGGCATGATAGCTAGTCTAGGCATGGCCGCAGCAACACTTGGTGACAAGTATATATGGGTTGCACCTTGGTTAGCTGCTCTAGGAGGCTGGATTACTGGTTCAAATACTGCGAGTAATGCCCTACTTTCCCAATTACAACAAGAGGTAAGCATTCAGTCTGGCTTACCACTACAGTGGCTGATGGGAGCTCAGAATGGAGCTAGCGCCCACGCCACGATGATTTCACCTGCTCGTGCTATTATTGCTGCCACTGCTGTTGGGTGGTCTGGAGCTGAAGTCTTCTTGCTCCGGCAGATGGGACTAGTAGTTCTAGGAGCAGTGGCAGTTATTATGTCACTTCTGGTTTTGGCTGTACCATAAAATCTCTATTTTTAGATAGAGTAAGTATCAAATAAATAACTGAACATAAATTATGTTAAATTTATGTTCTCTTGGTTAATAAACTTAAAGTTGCTCAAACCCTTTCTGTTCCAAGATACCCGATCCCTGCTCCGAAGTTCCCTGCTCTGAACAGTCAACTTGAATTATGTCTGGCTACCGAGTATGATATGTAAATCCTAGAGATGGTTGAGCGAAATGACCCAGCTGAAATGCCCTAAATGTCAAGGAACCTTAGAAGCAGTTGTGTATTCAACGATTCCTGTAGACCGCTGCACCAGTTGTCAAGGGATCTGGTTTGATTCCATGGAAGCTCAAATGTTGAAGGAGATAAAAGGTTCCGAGATTATAGATACAGGTGACCCGAAAACAGGGAGTAACTTTAATAAAATTAGAGATATCAATTGCCCGAAATGCCAGACAAAACTGACCAAAATGGTTGATATAAAACAGACTCATATTCGGTATGAAAAATGCCCGGTATGCTATGGTCTCTGGTTTGATGCTGGTGAATTTAAGGATTATAAGGAAGAGGTAATAGCAGACTTTTTTAAGGATATCTTTAGCTAATTAATAGGCTAATTAATAGGCTAATTAATAGGCTAAGTAGCAATTTTTAATGTCAATTAATTTGCTGCCACTGGGAAAACCTATGGGAAAAGGTAGTAGCTTGACCAGGATGCTAATTTCCCTGATCAAGCAGGTTCAAAATACTCAAGTCGGAAATGATCAGGTCTATTCGGCTGGTTTAGGTAAAGTGATGATAAATTCACTATATGCTCCCACTTCAGTTTCCAGCTTCAAGGTTCCTCCCTGACTGCCTGACACATCTGTGTGAAAACCAAACAGATCAGGTTCTACACTTTAAAGACCGAATACGGGAAAACCAAATCTGGTCGTAGTAATCATCCTCAGCTTTATGGCATGCAAAGCACGGTTGCGGATCTTTAGGTAACAACGGTACTGGCCCGACTGAGTTGCCTACCTTTATTGACTACTCCTTTGAGCCAGCGCAGACCAATTTTGAGATAGCTTAGACCTCGTTTCCAATGGGGATCTACCTGCCTCCTTCTGCCTTGAAGTTGAACAGCCGAAGACGCAATCACTACTTTTGAGTGCAATTGGGGGGATTGTCATAACTGTCGGATCATCTCAAAGCCATCCATCTGTGGCATCAACAAGTCAGTGATAATCAGGTCTGGTGAAAATGCTGTGGCTTCGTCTAAAGCCTCTTGACCACTGCTAGCTTCGATCAGTTCAAATCCCAGGGGAGCCAGCAGATTGACAATCACCCAGCGATTTTCCTGTTTATCATCCACCACCAGAATGCAATACCAAGTAGGGTTCTAGTGCCAGATTCGATTGACTCAGTGATGGGATAGCCTGGAGCTGTAATCATTATGGGTTAGAATCATTGAACAACATGGACTTCTGTGAGGCCAGTTACATATAGAGTTCCCGGCTAGTCCGACCCAAATAACGGCTTTGTACTTGTAGGGGGATGATTTATGGAGATCGGTAAGAGACGGGAAGTGGGGGAAGATACTGCAAGAAGGGGAAGTAAGCGGTGAGGTATCTAATCTGAATTAGCACGTAAGCATTCAGCTATCAGCTATCAGCTATTAGCTTGCATAGGTAAGCCTTCGTTTAATCTCTGTTAGGTCAGCTGTTCGGGTAGCGTGGCCACAAGCCAAGGGCTTTTACCCAGACTTTCAATTATCATTAATCTCGAATTATTAAATTCTCCCGTTTGTGCATTGCGCATAGGCGCACGCTACGCGAACGGCGCACGCTATGGGAACGAGGTTTGTTTTAAGCTGACAGCTGACAGCTGACAGCTGACGGCTGTCAGCTTACATTAGCACTAGGAATTAGCACTATTAATGCTACAAATGATTTCTTTGATTGAATCCCTAAGGGGGCAGGGGTGCTCAAGAGCAAGGGAGAGGACTTTGAAGTTTTTCCCCCTTACTCAAAAATAGATAAAAAATAGACAATTTAAGTGGCCAACATCGTCAATTAATCCGTATCCACTGGGAAAATGTAGCCCCTTGACCACAATAGTTATTTTCCTCATCAATGAGATTCCAGACGATAAAATCTGAAATCTGGAACCGTTTACCAGTGCTAGAAATGCGGACACCTTGATAGTTGCTAATATAGCCCTGGGTTGTGACTTGGTTAAGCAAGCGTAAGCGCTCCTCCCTTTCCATTGGCTCAGCTGAATATCTCGAAGGCATCTGAGTCAATTGGTTCCAATCCATTTCCCACAATTCTAAACCTTTCCGATTGCCATAGTTTAGAATGGGGTCTGATTCAGTGTTGTGAGAGTAGACGACAAAGGGAGCTTCAAATAGTGCCTGTGCAATTTCCATAGGTGAGCCACTGGTATCGATTAGAGAACGCCCTGTCCAATGATGAAAGCTATGGATTAGACGTTGGCTCTGGCGAATTACGGCGTCTTGTTGCCAAGGAAATTGGAGCTCAGTGTTCATCGGTTTATTATTCTGTACAGATTTATCACCCTTAGGGAACTATAGTAATCCAAAACTCTGTGATTCTGAACTCCTGCAACTCCTTGATTACTCGGCTTCCCCAATCAGAGTAAAAGCCGCCCATTCCACTGGATTTGGGTACTGTTTAAGAGTCGTAAGCATGGCTTGACGTAGAGCAACTGCTTTGTCAGGTGTTTGTTGTAGCTGGCGATAGAATTCAATCATCAGGTCAGCTGTGGAGTCATCAGGTACTTTCCAGAGGGAAACAACCACACTGGGTACACCAGCAGCCACTAAAGAACGGGATAATCCAATCACGCCATCACTGGTAACTCGACCTCTACCAGTGTTGCAAGCGCTTAAAACTACTAACTCAGCACTAAGCTTGAGGTCGAGTATTTCACTAGCACTGAGAAAACCTTTATCTGTTTTAGTCGGAGCAAGGGCGATCGCTCCTGGTAAACCTAATCCCTGGAAGTCATTCAGTAAGCCGTGAGTAGCTAGATGTATGATCTTTGCCTTTGACATTTGCTCAACAACTGATTTCTTGGTGGCTTGATTGCCAATCAGGGCTTGAGTATTGAACATCTCAGCGATCGCTAGCGCTTCTGTTTCTGTTCCAGGAAGAGGGGGCAAACCTTGAGGCATCGTGGGATTACCAATTACTAGCATCTCTTCTCCAGAAACTAGTTGCCGTTGCTGGTTAGTTAAATCCAGCACCTGAATCGAGGGAGCAGTGAGCATAGTATGTTTTTCGATCAGGTATTGACCAGAAGCGTCTTGTAGTGCTGGGAAAGGTACTAGAAACAAGGATTCGTGGGGAATAAAGGTTACACGAGCTTCGGGATTTGTAGGTAAGAGTTCGGCAATTGGTTCAATGAGCAGTTGATGCAGTTGTTTTAATTGTTCAGTTTGACCAGCTCTCTCTGTTTTAGTCAATCTTTCTCTGGGAACTAAATCAACTAGGGATGGGCTTCTTCTGAAAAAAATTGATTTACGAGTGATAACAACCAATTCTTTCAGAGATGTATCTAGATTAGTTAAATCAACCTGACGAAAAGCGATTTTACCTCTAGGGTTAATTACCCAAATGTAAAGCTCTTTGTCTTCAAGTTGGCGCACACCTTCGGCTTCGACGACTTCTTTGATAAGAGAGTATAAAACTATTGTCGAGTTTTGTTCTTCAGTAATTTTTTTTATTTGTTTGATATTCGGAGGGGCAATCGGTTTATTAGTTTTGAGGTTTGATTCAGACTCTGATAAACCTCTCGCTAATAGTTCAACAAAGGCTCTTGCTCGTCCTCTTTCAGTAATTTCTAGGGCTTGATTGAATTGTTTTCGATCTACTAAATACTCTTGTAAAGCGCTATAAGTTGTTTGATGAGTTTCAAAAATGGATACTCTCTCAAGGTCATTGCTGCCTAAGTTTGACCGCAAAGACTCCCAAATTTCAATGGCAGCAAATAGAGCCTCATTTGCTTCTTTAGGATTTCCGGCTTTGTAGAGAGCATCACCTAAGTTGCTTAAAGCTCGTCCCTTGGCGTGGCGATCACCTAGTTGCTTGGCAATTTTTAAACTCTGGCGTTGGTAGTTTACTGCTTGGTTGTAGTCTTCTAGAGCATAGTAAATTATTCCCAAATTTTCTAGGGCTACTAACTGTCCATAGTTATCTTGCAATTTTTGTGCGATCGCTAAACTCTGCTGAGAGTATTCAATTGCTTGGTTATAGTCGGTCAGGGTATAGTACACCAAGCTCAAATTAGATAATGCTCTTGCCTTTCCAGGTAGGTGATCGGATGTTTTAGCGATCGCTAAACTTTTTTCTTTGTATTCAAGTGCTTTGGTATATTCCTTCTTAGCGTAGTAAGCTAATCCGATATTGCTTACTATATTCCTTTCCATCTCAGACTCATCGGTTGAGTTTACTAGTTCTAGACCCTGTTTATAGTATTCAATAGCTTTGTCATAGTTTCCTATTGCACCATAAGCTGCTCCTAAACCACTTAAAGCTTGCGGTTTTCTTCTTAAGTTTGGGTCTGATTGGGCAAGAGTAAAATGCTGTTTATGATAGTCTAGAGCTTTGCCATAATCTACCA
>NZ_JAAHGN010000215.1:0-8633 GCF_010672485.1 Moorena sp. SIO2C4
TCACGCGTTCGCAAAGCGTGGCCTACGGCCTCAGCTTCCGCGCTTGTGCGATTGGCCGTAGGCCACGCCAAAGGCGATCGCACTCTCGTTAATCTTGGTTGAGAAGTAGTCGGGCAATCACTAAAGTTTTTCTTGGTTGAGAAGTAGTGCGATCGCCTCTGCCGGATCTACCACCGTTACTCCCTCTAATATCTGACCGTAAAACGAACCAAAGTGCTTCTTATCACCCGTTACCAAAAGGTCTGCCCTATTCTCTACTGCTGTCGCTAAAATAGGAGCATCTTTCAAAGGTAGCCCCATCTCCATGGCCCAATTAACTCGTGAAACCGGTGCTTCTCCAACAATAATTAGTTTAGGGATTAAATCCCGTTCCAATCGTGTCAAAGCTTCGGGATACTTAGCTGTAATGTTACGGCGTGTTTCTTCCAAGGCGTGAGGCGATGTTAGCAAAGCACAATACCCAGCAGAAGCTAACTCAAACAAAGCGTTACAGCGACCATCAGGACTAATAGCGGCTGCAAAGATTACATTGGCATCCAGAAACACGCGCATGTATCTTTCCTACTCAGCATCTTTAAGTTGACCCATTAGCTGTTCGGCTTCTTCGTTAGTTAAGCGATCGCCTGATAAAAACTCCTCAATCCGTTCCTCTGTATAGATCTCAATCGGATACACTCCCGCAGGACGCAGTAGAATTCCACCATCAGCAGTAGTTTCTACCAGTAGCATAGTTTCACCTTCCAACCCTAGACGATTGAGAATTGCTTTGGGAAGAGAGAGTTGACCTTTTTTTCCTAGCTTGATGACTTCCATAATTTAAAATAATTATAATCCGGCAAACCGGACTTTAAGTAAATAGTAATCGATCAGGCTAAAGAGTGCTCGTTTGGCTACATCACCAGAGAAAAGGACATACGAGGATAACAATTACTATTAATAATCAACAGGATCAGGATCGGCTAGATGAATACGATTTTAGCAAAGGCATACGTGGTAAATATGCTCACAGATATAGGGAAACTAGCAACATTGTTAAGTTGGATGACGATGTGGCTGAAATTTTTCCAGATGAAAAATCAGTTAATGATGCACTGCGGGCTTTAGCTAATATTATTTCTATCAACACTTAGCCTAACAGGATGAAAAAGAAGCGTATGCTAACTTAGTTGATCTTGGTTAAGAAGTAGTGCAGTCAGCCGAGCTATGCCCGTAGGGCTGATCGCGTAGCGTGGCCGTAGGCCAATCACACCGAAAGCATTACCTACGAGTTCGATTTGCTATCAGCAACACTACGTGAACGCATCCATTCATCCAAATCCTCGGGTTTCGTAAAGTCCAACAACGCTTCCCCCAAAGCTTCAAGCTGAGGGAGGGATAAGGCTTGAACCTGCGTTCGCGTAGCGTGACCATTCGCGTAGCTTGGCCTAAAGGCCAAGGTCAATCGCCCTTCCTTCTGGGTTATAAAGCTGATCTATAACAGCCTCACGATCTTCTGGAGGCACTGATAAGATGTCATAGGCCATCTTGTTTGTTCCTTCTTCCAGAAGTTTTGACCACTTTTTGGCAAGATCAGCATTCTCCTCTTTTTGAATAGCCTCAACGACATTGAAGCCAATAAGTAAGGTAGTTCTACCAGTACCATCTGTCGCTGCAACTCGATCAATCGATCTGCCATGTCTTGCGATCGCAGTATCCTCTCTTCTTTTCTTTTTCCGCTCAACTTCCTGTTTCTCAATTTGCAGCATCAGTTGAGCTTCTATGTATTGCTGCATCTTGGTCTAGACAAGATATAGCAATTCTCTATGCCATGAGGTACAAAGAGATCCCCCTAAATCCCCCTTATCAAGGGGGACTTTGAGGTTGAGAAGCGTACCTCATAAATCCTAGAAACGCTATAGCTATTTCGTAACTTGAGTTGCCTTAGTCGTTCTAGGTTGTCGGAGAAAGTCCTGATCTCTACGGGGACTCTTGGGAATTTGTTGCCATCTGAACCTGCATTTAATCCTTCAACTGCGGCATGGCGACTATTGCCATCGATAATTATTCCCCATTGATCAACTAAGAGAGGGACTAATTCTGGATTCGACCCATCCAATTCCTTGATCAATCGTTCCACATTTCCAGAGTTGTTGATATAGATCAGTTCATTGAATGGGAGTCTGATTAATAACTCTGGGTCAACGTCTGCTAGTCCTTCCTCAAATAATAATCGGAAATTTACATTATATGACATGATTGCCATATTTCTGGCCTTTTTGGAGTAGGAAACATAGCCACCACACCAGACAATCCCCTGGCTATCCCACAAGGATGGAGGGTGTAGGGTGTGGGGTGTGGGGTATGGGGTGTGGTGAAAATAGGCATGTACACAAATTAGCTAGAAAAGGCTTCATTAACCAACATTTACCTGATTTAATCGTACATTAGCCGATTCAACCATCCCTAGCAACTTTCGCGAAGCTCGGTCTTTTTTCCCTACACCCTACACCCTACACCCTAAACCCTACACCCTGCCTAACACCCTACCCCCTGAGCTACAATAGACTCTTAACGGACTGCGCTTTGAGGAGATGCCGTCATGAATTCTATTTCAACAACCATTACTCTGCAAATTCCTGACTTCCTCTATCAGCGCTTGGTCAACACTGCCCAAGCAACTGAACGCTCTCTTGAAGCTGTCATGCTCCATGCTTTACAAATTGGTAGTCCCCCCAATTGGTCTGATGTACCTGAAGAATTTCAAGCAGATCTAGCTGCCTTAGATAGGTTGGAAGACCAAGCTTTGTGGCCGATTGCCCAGAGTAAAAAAACACCGGAAGAAATGGAGCGTCACTACTGGTTGTTAGCTCAAAATCAAGAGCGTTCTTTAACAGATGCAGAACAGATTGAACTTGAGCAGCTTAAGATTTCAGCAGATCGTTTTATGCTACGCAAAGCTCATGCAGCGGCTCTCCTGAAATGGCGCGGTTACCCAGTTCCTCAAAGTATTGTGTAACCTCATGGCCTATATTCCAATATCTTTGAAGAATGAGATCGATCGCCAAGATCGCCGTTATTGTTGCTATTGCCAAACTAGTGAAGCAAATAGTGGTATTCCTTTAACTTACGATCACATTTTACCACAGCTCTATTGGGGGAAAGAGCATATTTTCAAATGTTTGCCTCGCCTGCTATACCTGCAACCAATTTAAATCGGATACAACTGTTGCCCTCGACCCTTTAACTAGTCAAACTGTTCACTTATTTAATCCCCGCACTCAGAATTGGGATGAACATTTCTCATGGAATGTGGATTTCACAAAAATTCAAGGACTAACCCCTGTGGGACGAGTAACAGTCATTACGCTTAAAATGAATAATCCCCTCGTTGTAGAAGCACGGTTTCGATGGACAATTAATGGTTGGCATCCCCCATCTTTTCTAGCGGAAAGATGAGCATAAAGTCTCTAGAGGTGACAACAAAGTTAAAAAGGAGACTGGGTGTAGGGTGACCGGGTGTGGGGTGTGGTTAAAATGAAGGTACATATCACTGCTATGTGGGTTTCATCAAGCCTCACTCTCCCTGATTCAATCATCCATTACCCAATTCAATTTTCTCTACTAACAAGGTGTTGCTCTTCTTTTTTCCCTACACCCTATACCCTACACCCCACAACCTACCTACTTTTTAATTCACTTGTCACCCCGTGAGATATGGGCGTACACTTTTGTGATTATAAAAAAATAATATCAAAAAATAACACCAACCGATGATAATATTGGCCAGATAGCCCAGATGCTCAGATGCCAGTTCATCGCAATGCAAACTAATGCGCACTGACAGCCTATTTTATAAAATCTTCCAAACCCTCCCTGGCACTCTCTTTGAACTCCTGGGAGACAACACTCAACTGGCACAAAACTATACATTTAAGGCCATCGAACTCAAAGAACTCGCCAAACGCACCGACGGCGTATTTCTCCCCAAACGGGACGGTGACCCCATTTATTTCGTAGAAGTCCAATTTCAGAAAGATGAAGACTTGTACTACCGCCTGATGCAAGAAGTGTTTGTCTACTTAGGACAAAATCGTTGGCGACATGGCTGGCAAGCGGTAGTATTTTGGGCTAAGCGCAGCTTGGATACAGGTATTCCCAGATGTTACGATGCCGAAGTCCAAACAGGATATCTGCACTCACTTTACCTTGATGAAACTCCAGAAACCTCAGACTCAATCGGATTGGGACTGGTACGGCTGGTAGTGGAACCTCAAGCCAATGTCCAACACAGAGTACGACAACTAGAAAGATGTGCGAGGGCTCTACCAGTAGCACAGCAAAGAAATGCGATAGAATTAGTAGAACAAGCCTTAGTATATAAATTTCCTGAACGTCCTTGGAGGGAATTAGAAGCGATGTTTGGACTCACAGAATGGAAACAGACCAGATTTTATCGGGAAGTTAAGGCTGAAGGTCACCAAGAAGGTCACCAAGAAGGTCACCAAGAAGGTCACCAAGAAGGTCATCAAGAAGGTCGCATCACTGAGGCACAGATTTTGGTCATGCGTCTGCTGAAAAAACGATTCCCAGAAATGACCGAGGAAATAAACAATGTAGTTCAAGGTTTGTCTTTGTCAAATTTGGAAGGGTTAACAGATATTATTTTTGAGTTGAATAGTTGGGAAGATTTGTTGAGCTGGTTGTCACAGGTAGACCAATAATGCTCACATGGATTTGATCCCACTCATACTGTAGAAATGCTGTGAAAAAAACTCCCAACTTTACAATGCCTTGAACACCTGGTTAGGTCAAGCGATCGCAGAACTCGTAGGGTGGGCAAGGGGAAACTTTACCAATAGATTCATCAAATACCCCCTTTTCCCTTTGCCCACCAAATTACTCCCCAAGACTTACTGATAGTTCAACTGCTGAGGCGGAGTCAATATCAGAAGAGCACTTTATATATGGGCGTACACCTTTGTCATTATAAAAAAATAATATCAAAAAATAACACCAACCGATGATAATATTGGCCAGATAACCCAAATGCCAGTTCCTTCCAATGCTAACCAATGCGCACTGACAGCCTATTTTATAAAGTCTTCCAAACCCTCCCTGGCACTCTCTTTGAACTCCTGGGAGACAACACTCAACTAGCACAAAACTATAATTTTAAGGCCGTCGAACTCAAAGAACTCGCCAAACGCACCGACGGCGTATTTCTCCCCAAACGAGATGGCGACCCTATTTATTTCGTAGAAGTCCAATTTCAGAAAGATGAAGACTTGTACTACCGCCTGATGCAAGAAGTGTTTGTCTACTTAGGACAAAATCGTTGGCGACATGGCTGGCAAGCGGTAGTATTTTGGGCTAAGCGCAGCTTGGATACAGGTATTCCCAGATGTTACGATGCCGAAGTCCAAACAGGATATCTGCACTCACTTTACCTTGATGAAACTCCAGAAACCTCAGACTCAATCGGATTGGGACTGGTACGGCTGGTAGTGGAACCTCAAGCCAATGTCCAACACAGAGTACGACAACTAGAAAGATGTGCGAGGGCTCTACCAGTAGCACAGCAAAGAAATGCGATAGAATTAATAGAACAAGCCTTAGTATATAAATTTCCTGAACGTCCTTGGAGGGAATTAGAAGCGATGTTTGGACTCACAGAATGGAAACAGACCAGATTTTATCAGGAAGTGAATGCTGAAGGTCGCATTACTGAGGCACAGATTTTGGTGATGCGTCTGCTAAAAAAACGATTCCCAGAAAAGACCGAGGAAATAAACAATGTAGTTCAAGGTTTGTCTTTGTCAAATTTGGAAGGGTTAACAGATATTATTTTTGAGTTAAAAAGTTGGGAAGATTTCTTGAGCTGGTTGTCACAGTTAGACCAATAATGCTCACATGGAGTTGATACCACTCATACTCTAGAAATGCTGTGAAAAAAACTCCCAACTTTACAATGCCTTGAACACCTGGTTAGGTCAAGTCTGCCCTTGGAGCCATCAGGGCAATCTGACGACTTGCCTGTGAAAGCGTTGTGATTGGTTCCATACGGGGGCATTGAACCCCCTGGTGGAACCGCGCATTCCTCTCACACCAAATCAAAGATTATGGTGTGAGGCTCCTGCTAAACTAGCTGATCTTCCCTATCTCCCAGATGTGAGCATTCAGCTATCAGCTATTAGCTATCAGCTATCAGCTATTAGCTATCAGCTATCAGCTATCAGCTTATGGGTCACAGGCTAGAAGCCTGTGCCACGCTGTCTTGATGCAAAGCGCGAGTGGGGGAAACCACGGCAGTTGCTCATGGGGGGAACCCCCAAGACCGCACTGCCTCCCCAAGACCGCGCTGCATCGCTACTTGATGTGCTTTTGAATAAAATAAGCTGACGGCTGACGGCTGACGACTGACGGCTGACGGCTGACGGCTGACGGCTGATAGCTGAATGCTTACTCCCAGATTCACTGAAGCGTGTTGATCAAGCTCAAGGATGAAGCTCAAAGGTAAGCTTCGGTTTAAGAACCCATCTGGGCAGCAACTTCTTCAGCAAAGTTGCTTTCTTCCTTTTCAATACCTTCACCCAAGACGTAGCGAGTGAAGCGACGCACTTGGATGTTTTCACCCAACTGGGCAACACATTGCTTGACTAATTCTTCCACTGTGATGCTTTGATCACGAATGTAAGGTTGATCCATCAACGAGAGTTCTTTAAGGCGTTTTTCAATCCTACCCTGAACAATTTTCTCTTTGATATTTTCGGGCTTCTTACCTAAGTCATCCCTACCCATTTCAATGTCTTTTTCTTTTTGAACAATCTCTTGAGGGATGTCATCGACCTTCACGTATTCAACGTTAGGGCAAGCTGCTACTTGCATGGCGACGTTCTTGACTAGGGCTTGGAACTCATCGCGGCGGGCAACAAAATCGGTCTCGCAGTTAATTTCTACGAGTACACCGACTCGACCACCAGTGTGGATGTAGCTGCCGATAATTCCTTCTGCTGCCACACGACCGGATTTTTTCTCAGCTGAGGTAATGCCTTTTTTCCGCAGCCATTCCATAGCTTTGGTCATGTCTCCGTCGCTTTCTACGAGAGCTTTTTTGCAATCCATCATGCCAGCGCCGGTTTTTTCTCGTAGCTCTTTGACAAGTTTTGCTGTAATTTCCGCCATGTTGTTTTTGTTCCTACTGTTAGTGAAACTGATTACACCGTGATATCTTCCCACACTACTCGATCCGTGAGTATGGGCTTCCCAGCCCACGCTGAAAACTAGTTGATTTTTATCAAAAGGTAAATTCAGCGTAGGGCTTCAAGCTCGAAGACAACTAACTATTCTTGCTCAGTATTCTGGTTATCTCCTTGATCTACGGATTCAATTTCCTCACTTTGTTCAGTCTCTTGAATTTCCTGAATTTCCTCCTCGTCTGGGAACTCCTCTAATCCCTCTTCAAATTCTTCGTATTCGTATTCCTCTGCGGTGTCTAGCTCACCATGACGGCCTTCGTAAATGGCATCAGCCAGTTTACCTATGATTAGCTTAATCGACCGGATCGCATCGTCATTAGCTGGAATCGGAATATCGGCTAAATCAGGGTCACAGTTTGTATCTAATAGTGATACTATCGGTAGACTTAGCTTTTCACATTCCAAAATAGCGTTGTACTCACGCTTTTGGTCTATGATTATGACAATGTCGGGGACCTTACGCATCATTTTGATGCCACCTAGATACTTCTGAAGCTTGCCTAGTTCCCGACGCAGCATAGAGCCTTCTTTTTTTGGCAGTAAGTCAAGGGCACCACTGGTTTCCCGACGCTCTAAATCTTTCAGTCGCTCCACCCTGGTCTTAATTGTTTCCCAGTTGGTGAGCATACCACCTAACCAGCGCTGGTTGACATAGTAGGCACCACAACGGCTTGCCTCTTGGGCAATAATTCCAGCAGCTTGCCGCTTAGTACCCACAAACAGAAATCTTTTGCCCTGCTCTGATGAGGTGCGAATATAGTGATAAGCGTCCTCCATCAGCTGAGCTGTCTGTACCAAGTCAATGATGTGGACACCATTACGAGCAGTGTAAATGTAAGGATCCATCTTGGGGTTCCATCGGCGAGTCTGGTGACCAAAGTGAACCCCTGACTCTAGCATTTCAGCTAAAGAAACTACAGGCATAATTTTTTAACTCCTAATTCGGGTTTAACCTCCATCCAGGTGGATTTCCCTTTAGAAACACCCGAAACCCTGGATGTGCGATGTTTATAAAACCCCTTTAGGGTAACACATTCTGACTCCCTAATGGCAAAGGGATTAGATGGATAAATTTTATTTTAATAACATTAAAATTGTTAATTGGTAAGCGATCAGCGATCAGCGATCAGCGATCAGCGATCAGCTTACGCGCTACGCGCACGCTACACCGAACAGCGATCAGCCATTGGCCGTAGGCCAGGGTACTTGAGGTGCTTTTGAATAAAATAAGCTGACGGCTGTTCCCTTAGCGTGGCCAACGGCTGACCGCTGACCGCTGACCGCTGACCGCTGACCGCTGACCGCTGACCGCTGACGGCTAACGGCTGACGGCTAACGGCTGACCGCTGACCGCTGACCGCTGACCGCTGACCGCTGACCGCTGAATGCTTACCCGAC
>NZ_JAAHGN010000216.1:0-8633 GCF_010672485.1 Moorena sp. SIO2C4
GACGGAAAGTAAAAGTCATCTTCGGTGTCATTGTAGTCACCATGGGTGATGATAACAACTTGCTGCATCACATGGTGTTGGAGTTCTGGATTAGGCACAGGAAAATTGAGAAGTTCCTTAGCTGTAATAGATTTGTAAACTTGTCTAGGAGGAATAGAAAAGTCAATAATGGAAGCTAGTCCAAAAGGAGGAGCAGATTGATTGAAAGGAATCAGCCCTTGATTGTGAGTCTTTCCTGGCTTTAGATAATCACTGACTTGGGACTGAAAATCTACTGTACTGTTTAATGTTGGCTGGGGTAAACTATCTGAAGATGACTGGTGATTGAGCAGATGAGCTACTGCTAGCTGATAGGCAAACGGACATGACTCGTCTATACAGGTGGGATCTAGAGGCTGTTCAATAGTCCAAGGCTCAAAGTCTATGTACCCTTCTAAACTCCATTTGCGACTAGCGACTTTATCTTGTTTATCTGTTGCTAGCACAAACCAAGTATTCTGCTTTTCCACAGCAGAGCGAATGGCTTGATCAAGGTTTTCGTATCTAGGTTGGTAGATATGCCGACTGTAGTAAATGCCGATTACTTGAGCATTCAAGGCGTATAGGTGTCTTACCAACTTGGCTAAGTATTCGGAATCAATCAACTTACCTTGTGTGCTTTCTATTGCTTCATCAGCTTGATCTAGAGATTCCTGATCGATGGCAACTAACAAAACAGGCGCTAAGGTATGCTTTGGTACTTGATTCGTCAAATTACGATAGACAGCTTGAACTAACGCTCGGATATCGAACAATAATTCTACTTGAATAGCTGGGATGACGCTCAGCAGTAAAACTGTTCCCAATGCGATCGCTTCTGGTCTTGTCGGTAACCACTGCAGCAGCATTTTCTTCCAATCAAACCGCTCAATGCGATAGGGAATCAAACCGGGAGGATTAAATAAAGAGGGCAGCAGATAGGCAGAGGGATAGGCAAATTTCTCTACGGATTGGAGATGTTGACAGGCTTCGAGTAGTGCATCGTAAACATCTCTATGGTCAGCTAGGGGCTTACAGAACTGCTGGAGAAAACTCTGAGCCACATCATTGCGAATGGGTTCCCGCATCACTATTACCTGTAACCCAAGTTTAATCAGAGAGTTGGCAATGCTCAGACCACTGCAGGAGTTGAAAATGGCCAGCTGCAATCTATGTTCTCTAGCTTGAGTTAATTTTTCTTCGAGTTCACTAATCGACAGGGATATATTCGGAGCGATCGCAAGTCTTCCTCCTGTGGTTGTGGTTTCATCGCTATGTCCAGCAAAGAACAGCACATCCCAGCCTCGTTGATCACAGATAGCATTAGCAATTTTGGTTTTGATATCGACATGGTTTTCATGGGGTTGCCAGGTTACTCGCTCGACCTCAGCAATAGACTTAAGCGATCGCACAGCTTTCCAATCATCCTGCAACGGTAGTCTGGGATCATCTCCGAAGATAGCTAGAATGCGGGTTTTTCTAAGGTGCGCGTTCCCTAGCGCTTTGAAAAAGCGCGGGGTCGCACTGCAAGCTGTCAGGGGCTTAGTACAAGCAATGGGATCCGGATTATCCATAGCGCTTCTGAAAATGCGAACCCTCCCCAGGGGTGTGCCTTCAGGAGCAAGTTCCCAAGTTTCCCATGGTAACCGTTCCATTTCTATAGAGTCACAAGCTACGAAAATATCAACACTGGGGTGAGTACCAATCCCCTTGCCGTCTTCCGATATCAAGTGAGCAACACGAGTGAATTCGTCTCGAATCCGCTGTTGAATCTTACGAACCTCGCCTTCTCCTAACCAACGCTGGAAAGCATTGAGGAACTCTCTTTCTGCCTCCATCAAATCATAACATGGGTCACCTGAACCAGGATTAATTCTGCCACTATCTCCTATAGGTTTCACTGACGTAAATTCGTAAAACCTAGTGTAGCGCTGTCGCCACCGTTGATAACATCTTTGTATTTCCTGGCAATAGTTCAGGCTGGCAGATAGCTGCCTTCTTCTGTCATCCCATAGCAGCAAAAAGAAACAAGAATTATCATCTTTTTTATCCCAAATTTTAATTTCAAAAACTGTAGTCATTACCCAAAATAATCCTCGGATATTTTTATGAAATTTCCCTGTTGACAGATTCGATGTTCCCTGTTTCATTTTTAATCAATAACTGAAAATGCTGTTTAACTAGGATCGAATGCATAAGGAGATAAGGTCTGTGCTGAACTATCCGGTGGGATAATAGTTACAACAAATTTTTCATCTGAGCGTCCTTCCACACGGGCAAACAAAAATGGATCATCAAGCGCTGATACAGGCTCATGTATAATAGACCTTAGATTGCTAACTTGTAGCTTGAATCCATCAGGTAAAGGAGTACCAAGCTGGGTTCCTAAAATTAGCAGCAATGACCATTTTGGGGGAGGAATTGGAGAGTCAATCGGCCAGGTGACGGCACATAGTCGTAAAGCAATTTCACCTAAATCAATGTCCTGATAGGATCGACCTGGTTCGGGAGGAATGTCCATTCCTTGATATCTAAGCTCATTAATCACATTATCGAATTTATCAATTGACCGAAATACCGATGAATTCGCAGTAATGGTTTCAGGGATAAACAATCCTAAACCTTGAGCCAATTCGTCTAATTTACCCTCCAACCATTCCTGGGTATTGATAGCCTTTTGAGTTAGGATAGTAAATACTTCTGTAATCCGAATCGAAAGGGACTTTGTTCTGTGGGAAGTTAGTTGCCACTGATATAACAAATCCAGTAATTCAGGACTTTGGAGTATAGTCAGCCCTTGCTCCCAAGTTAAGGTTTGCCAAAGAGTTTGCTCAGGATATTGTAGGCGATCTAATAATGTTTCTAATGTTTCCAAGTCAGGTTGATTCAGAGATAGCCTAGGGAGTGAATTAGGGGAAGTTACTGGTAGCTCAATGGCAGCGGAATCCAAGAAACGTAAATAAAAGAGTAGGTGATTTGGCTCAGGATCAAACAATGATAGAGGTAAACTATAGTTCCAATCAACTTCAGGATGTAAATTACAAACTTGTCGATAATTAACCAGTTCGTCGTAACGGATAAAGCCTCGAATAATAGCAGTTTCTAGCTCTTCTTGCACTTCAATTACAACATAGAAATGAGCAGCAAATTCTGGTAAATCAATGGCGGCTATCGGTACAGTGACTACTTCATCAATTAAACTCTCACTGGTAAGTAAACAAATCTTAAATTCGCCTACGATAAGATTACATACCGCTTCAATCACATTAGCGTATTTAGGTTGTCGTAAAGAACAACAATTATGAGATATCAGGATATTAGATAACTTTTCCTCTAACCATTGTGTAAAACTAAGTAATCCTAGTCCATTCAGATAGGTTTGCCATTGGCGTGCTTCTGAGATGACTTGATTGCTCATTTGTACTGCTTGCTCAAACTGTTCGGACTCTAACCAAATACATTCTGGTTGCACAAGCCTGAGGTCGGTGGAATTAACAGAATAACTAGTCATGATTTTCCTGGATCGCTTTCTCAAGGTAGCGGCATAGTCGCTGGGTATATAGGCTATTAGTAGAACGGTTTTTCCCTGTCATGATTTCTGCAGCTGCTTCTTGGAAGACTTCAGCATCCACGAAAGCTTCTAGGTGTTCCATTAGGTTTTTAAAATAGTCTGGATCCCTAGACATATTTGCTAGATTAAACTGATGTGCTGCATGGGAGATAATGTGGAAAAGTTTGTCTATTGTCCAAAACCGCACCCGATTGAGCAGATCCTTTGGATTTAGCACCAGGCTCACTTGGGACTGATTGGTCATTCCTAAAATAGAGGCAATCTCGGCTTGAGATTTACCGCGACAGTAGATCAGTTCAAGACCTGATATAACCTTTGATGCAAAACGGGCATAACTTCGACTGCGCTGTAGCTTGGTAATGTGGTCCGTTAGCCCTTGCTCTATCCCCAAATCCAAACAGGCTATGAGTTGCTGACCACAGAATTGCTGTAATTCTTGTCGTGCGATCGCATCTAAAGGGTTGGTAAAATTTCGGTCTGGTAACTCTCGGTTCCGTCCAGTATCCGGATCCGACACCTCTAGGGGTTCCGATGGCGGAAATCCGCTGCGAATCCATATGTCATATTGCCGTAGCAGTCTGGCTAGATGTTTGAGTTCATCCCTCAGCTGTACTAGAGAGTTGACAATTACCGATTTTTCCTGCAAGAGGTGTCTCATTTCTTCAAGTTGAGACTGAGTGGGATCCGGACAACGTCTAGCTTTTTTTGTTGGCTGTTGGCGTCTGTCCCTACGGTACACCCCATGAAAGGCTTCTAGGATATTGCGATCGCGTGGCAAGAGTTGTTCAAATTGTGTCGGTCTAGCTCGATTCAGCAGCGCCCAGTCACTGAGAAAACAAAGTCCCCGCTCCGATAAGAAGTCTTTGAGTTTGGGATTTTGTTTGGTTTGATAGTAGACCCAATCATCTAACCTAGACTTGGATGGGGAATTCAGATTATATTTTCGTAATACTTCAACGGTAAAAAATTGGTAATCGGTTTTTTTGGTTTCCCTATCGCCATTCAGGATAAGTTGAGTTGTACCATCCTGATCTAAGATGATGAGTACTTTACCATCATCATCAAGCACAAATGGCAGCAAATCCCGATAGGTGAAGTGATGACTAGCGCTATATAAACTAGCGAGTTTCTTGCAAGCTTTCAGGATTGGGTAAGAGACATAGCAACGAAGACAAAGTCCTGCTCTAGCACGACTTATGGGTGACCCAGACGCCTCAGGGTGAAACCAGGCGTATAGGGAGGTTTGAATGTCCCGATGCTGCTCCACCGACAAATGCGTTCGCGTTTCTGGAGCATCTAATTCTAGACACTTCTGTTGAAAAAACTCCCATGCCAGCGGTAGTAACAGTTTTTTGTAACCACACCCAACACTAGCAGGATCAAGTCTTAAAATTTCCCAATATCTCGATAGAGGCACCATCCTTACACTTTTGCTTAGCTGTGCCATATTGTCTCATACAGATCCTTAGGTTCGCAGTACCCAAACGGGTAATTTTTTCCAAAAGATGATATGGTAAAATTGCGCTTTTTTTGGCCACAAGATAAAGACAAAGTGTAAGCATTCAGCTGTCAGCTGTCAGCCGTCAGCCATTGGCCTTGGGCTGATACGCGACACGCTGATAGCTGACGCCAAAGTTGAGATCAAGTTCCGTTAATCACTTATCAAATAGTCCCTGGATTTTTGGGTCAGGGTAATCCCTAATGGCTAATCATTATTGCTAGGATTACTAGTCTAATGAGGCACAAAAAAATTTTTTTTTATACTCCCTCGGTGCCCTTGACCCGTAATTAAATTCGCCACGGGTAGCACCGCTCCCGACTCCCTCGGTGCGCTTTCCGTAGGCGAATTAAATTCGCCACGGGTCGCACCGCTCCCGACTCCCGACTCCCTGTTTCCTAAAACCAAGAATAAAAGTACCTCACATGACCGATAAATTACCACCAATTTACTTCTACATTCCTCAGGGTTTCTGGCCGGACACCATGCCCAAAAGTGCCGATGAGAACTGGAAAGGCTTTGGGATTGGTATCTATGCCTGGACTTTACAAACCTATCTACGCCTGAAAGCCGATGGTTTCCCTTGCGAACTAGTAGCAGAATTGCCCAGAGAAGGGATTGTCCTGAGCCACCGCAATTGCTTACGAGCTCACAAAAACCAGCTCAAGCCAGGACCAAAGTTATTGCTGATTTGTATTAAAGCTGAACAAAGACCCTATCCCTATGCTCAACTCCATGTGGTACAAAATCCTCTGGAAACAATGCATTTGCGCAATAGTTACTACCTACCCCACTGGACTCAGCCAGGGTTAATTCAGCGCCATCCAGCACGATGCGATCGCTTTAAAACCATCGCCTTCTTTGGTCATGAATTTAATCTCGCGCTACAGTTAAAGCATCCCTCCTGGCAACAACAACTCCAAGCACTAGGGTTATCTTGGCAACCAGTAATCAATAGCAATCGTTGGCATGACTATAGCAACCTAGACAATCGCTGGCATGACTACAGTCAGATTGATGCTATTGTGGCTGTGCGTAGCTTTGAGGGCAACACAGGCTGCCTCCACCGCAATTACCTGACCAAACCAGCTACCAAACTCTACAATGCTTGGCTAGCGGGGGTTCCTGCTATTCTCGGATGTGAAGCTGCTTATCAAGTAGAACGCTATAGCCCACTAGACTATCTGGAAGTGGCTACCCCTAGCGCGTTAATTTCAGCCCTTAAGCGGTTGAAAGAAGAGCCTAATTTACGTAGCGCTATGGTTAATAATGGTCGAATTCGTGCCAAAGCGATTACCCCTTCAAGTACTACCAAGAAGTGGCGTTATTTCTTAGAAACTATTGCCTTACCTGCCTATTATCGTTGGTGCAATCAATCTCATTGGTCTCAACAGATTACCTTGGGACAGGGTTATATTGGCTTTCAGGGAAATCGAGTTAAAAATAAACTAACAAGAGTTTTATTGGCTAGCAACAATTCCATATAAAAGTCGATGGCAAATGGATTTTGGTACATGGGTTTTATCTCCTTATTATATAACATTTATCAATTTGCTGATGTACTTACACCGCTGGTTTTTAGGGAATAGGGAGTATAGATGCAGCCCTTTTTTAGCAACCAATAGTTTAACCTATCATTGTAAAACGCTATACTTAAACTAGATACTAACCCAATACTACTTATTAACCAGTCCCAACTATGGTTCAAGCAGTATCAAAACTATTAACCTTTGATGAATTCTTAGAACAGTACCCAGAGGATGGAGGAAACTATGAACTTCGGAATGGTAGAATTGTAGCTATGCGTCCCACCGGTTTCCACGAACAAGTAGCAGCTCTCATCGCCAGAAAGATAGATGTTGACATTGAGAGACTTTCACTACCCTACTTTATTCCTCGAACTTGTCTTGTCAAACCCTATCAAGAGGGAGAAGGCTATTTACCAGATATCATTGTATTGGATAAACAAACTGTTGCGGAAGATCCATACTGGAAAAAAGCGATGCAGAGGTGCGACCCGTGGCGAATTTAATTCGCCTACGGAAAGCGCACCTAAGCGGTCTTGGGGGTCCCCCCCATGAGCGACTGCATCAAGACAGGTCAAGTATCTCAATCGGTAAATCAGCTAAGTTAATCGTGGAAGTCGTTAGTACCAACTGGCAAGATGACTATCTAACCAAACTGGCTGAATATGAAAAATTTTGCATTCCAGAATACTGGATTGTTGACTATAAAGCTCTGGGAGGAACCCGATACATTGGGTCTCCTAAAATTCCTACAGTTTGGATATACGAGTTAGCTGATAATGAATATAAAGAAGGCAAAACCTTTACAGGCTGTGAATCTATTGAATCACCAACTTTCCCAGAACTAAAACTAACTGTTGACCAGCTGGTCAAGGCCGGAACATAAATCTTTAGTGGCTCTACCGAAGTAAAATACGACATATTAGGGGATAACAATAATGAAACTATTCTACTACCAATATTCATCGAAACGATTCCCTGGTGGTCTCAATAACTTCGGCGATGACCTAAACCCTTGGCTATGGCAACAGTTAATCCCTAACTTACTAGATGAGGATGAAAGCACCGCCTTTGTTGGAATCGGTACCCTCCTAAATAATTTACTCCCCAAGCGTTTACCCAATGCTAGCCGAATCATCATTTTTAGTAGCGGAGTCGGTTATGAAAAGTTACCAAAACTCCAAGATTCCTGGACAATTTACTGTGTAAGAGGACCCCTCTCCGCCAAAGCCTTAGACATTTCCCCTCAATTAGCCGTTACCGATGGAGCAGTGCTAGTCAGACGACTCTTCCATCCAACCAGTCAAAAAATCCATCAATTTGCCGTTATGCCCCATGCTAAATCTGCCAGATATGGCGGTCAAGCCTGGCATCAAATTTGTGAACAAATCGGCTTTAAGTATATTGACCCTAGTTTGCCTGTCGAGCAAGTATTATCTGCCATCAGCAAAACCAACATCTTACTAACAGAAGCTATGCATGGAGCCATTGTAGCCGATGCCCTACGAATTCCTTGGATTCCCATCTGCACTAATCCAACTATATTGGCATTTAAATGGCAGGATTGGTGCTTATCCGTTGGTTTGAAATACCAACCCCAATATATCATGCCTCTTTGGGATTTATATCCTAGAACAGCACGGGGAATTCGTTCCTCAATCCGTTATGCTCACTTTTGGTTTAATTGGCTCAAACAAGATCAGTTGCGTTCAGTCAAGACACTTTGGGGTGAAAAACAACAATTAATCGCTACTCAACTATTCAGAATCGCTCAAACTACATCTCCCTACTTAAGTAATGACCATCGGATCGAGCAACTTACCACTCAATTGGAAGAAAAATTAGATAAATTGAAATCAAGGATGACTTATCAAGAATGAATTATCAATTTTGGGGTTGCTGAACTAAGGAATGTAATGATATCAAGTAACCTTCTATCAGTGAAAAATTCCCGATTCCCGTTCCCCTCCTGGGAGGGGTTAGGGGTGGGTTCCGATTCCCGATTCCCGTTCCCCTCCTG
>NZ_JAAHGN010000217.1:0-8623 GCF_010672485.1 Moorena sp. SIO2C4
TGGCCTTGGGACTGATGGAAACTCCAGAAATTGTTACCTTTGGTGCCTCTGGGGCGGCGAATCCTGTGCTCTATGTCGTGTCCACTACCGGTAGAGATGGCATGGGAGGGGCAAGTTTTGCTAGTGCGGAACTGACGGATCAATCCCTAGATGACCGCCCAGCGGTGCAAGTGGGGGACCCGTTCCTAGAAAAGTCTCTAATTGAAGCCTGTCTTGAGGCATTTCAAACCGGTGCCGTAGTAGCTGCTCAAGATATGGGAGCCGCTGGCATAACCTGTTCTACTTCAGAAATGGCAGCTAAAGGGGGCTTGGGTATTGAGTTCGATTTAGACCTGGTTCCAGCGCGAGAAACGGGTATGGTGCCTTATGAATACCTGCTGTCGGAATCCCAAGAACGAATGCTGTTTGTTGCCCACAAGGGTCGAGAACAAGAACTGATAGATATTTTCCACCGTTGGGGACTCCATGCTGTGGTAGCAGGTAAGGTAATCGAAGAACCTTTGGTCAGGATTTTGTTCAAAGGAGAGGTAGCAGCAGAAATCCCAGCTACTGCTCTAGCAGATAATACTCCAATTTATCACCGGGAGCTATTGACAGAACCACCAGACTATGCATTGAAGGCTTGGGAATGGCATGGGAAATCCCTCCCTCCCTGTAATGTTACAGGTATTGAGATTAACGGTAAGCATCACACTTGGAATCAAATCTTACTTCAACTCCTAGATACTCCAACTATTGCGTCGAAACGTTGGGTTTATCGCCAGTATGACCACCAAGTCCAAAACAATACCTTAATTCTGCCAGGAAATGCTGATGCTGCGGTGATTCGGTTACGCCCTTTACAAGGATTGAACGTTGAACGGTTGAACGTTGAACGGTTGAACGTTGAACGGTTGAATGTTGAAAGGTTGAATGTTGTTCGCGAAGCGTGGCCGAAAGGCCAAGGTTCAACCGAAACTAACCTGCAACCTGCTAACCTACCCTACGGGAACGCCAAAGGCGAACAACCTGCTAACCTGCAACCTGCTAACCTTCAACCTTCAACCAACCTACCCTACGGGAACGCCAAAGGCGAACAACCTGCTAACCTTCAACCTTCAACCAACCTACCCTACGGGAACGCCAAAGGCGAACAACCTGCTAACCTTCAACCTGCTAACCTTCGATCTGTAACCTCTAATGCTGGTGTGGCGGCAACTGTAGATTGTAATTCCCGTTATGTTTATCTTGACCCCTATGAAGGGGCAAAGGCTGTGGTAGCAGAAGCAGCACGGAATCTGAGTTGTGTGGGTGCAGAACCTTTGGCAGTAACGGATAATCTGAATTTTGGTTCTCCAGAAAAGCCTGTGGGTTACTGGCAACTGGCTTCTGCTTGTGCAGGAATAGCAGAGGCTTGCCGGGAAATGGGCACTCCTGTGACTGGGGGTAATGTTTCCTTGTATAACGAAACCATTGATAGTGACGGCAATCCTGAGTCGATTTACCCTACGCCAGTGGTGGGGATGGTGGGATTAATTGCTGATATTACTAAAACCTGTGGTCAAGGTTGGCAAGCTGAAGGGGATTTAATCTATTTATTAGGATTGGGGACTAAATACTGGGAAAATAGTCAATCCCAAATTAAATCCCAAATTACATTAGGTGCGTCCGAGTATCTGGCAACGATTCATGGCATGGTTGCGGGCAAGCCACCAGTAGTGGATTTTGATTTAGAGCGTCGTATCCAAACGGTAACGCGAGAGGGTATCGGTCAAGGTTGGATAAATTCTGCTCATGACTGTGCTGAAGGGGGATTAGTGGTGGCTTTGGCTGAATCCTGTATCCCAGGTAAGTTGGGGGCAGACATTACTCTAGGCTATAGGTCCGAGTCGTTAGACCTGCGCTGGGATGAAGTGCTCTTTGGTGAGGGGGGGAGTCGGATTCTGGTTTCTGTAAGTCCTCAACACCAAACAAGTTGGGAATCTTATCTACAGCAAAAGTTAGGGGATGAGGGATATTGGCAACAACTGGGTGTTGTTCAAGGGGAAAATGCTGGTTTACGAGTACTGGTGGGCAATGGTCAGTGTGTGATTGAGGTGACAGTTCAGGAGATGTATGATTGTTGGGAGAATGGGATTGAAAGGCGTTTGAGGGTTTAGGAGGGAATCGGGAATCGGGAATCGGGAATCGGGAATCGGGAAACAATCTTGTTTACCTTATTATGATGAGAAACGGTTTAGCGATGTTCCTCTGGAACCGCTTTGGGATTGACCTTGGCCTTTGGGCCACGCTACGCGAACGCAATCTTTAAAAACCTTAAGGTAAGCATTCAGCTATCAGCTTATGCCCATAGCGTAACCTCCTTGAGGTGCTTTTGAATAAAATAAGCTGACGGCTGACGGCTGATGGCTGAATGCTTACACCTTAAGCAGGAATTGGCTGGATAGGGATTGGCTGACAAGGGCTTTGCTAAGATAGCATAATTCAGTTTTCTCATACTCAATGACCAATCCAAGAGCCGATTACGATAATCCCTGGAAAGAAGCGCTTTCCATCTATTTTGAATCCTTCATGGCATTCTTTTTTCCCGAGATTGATCGTAACATTGACTGGGAAAGAGGCTATGAATTTCTTGATACAGAATTCCAACAGGTGGCTCGAGATGCAGAAATTGGCAGCAGGGAAGCCGATAAACTGGTCAAAGTTTGGCGACAAGACGGTGAAGAAACGTGGGTACTGATTCATGTGGAAGTACAGAGTCAGGCTCAGTCAGTCTTTGCGGAAAGGATGTACGTCTACAACTATCGCATCTTTGATATGTATCGACGGAAGGTAGTCAGTTTAGCTGTTCTCGCTGATGATGAAGAGTCTTGGCGACCAAGTGAATACAATTACGAGATTTGGGGTTGTCGAGTTTTATTGCAGTTTCCAGTAGCTAAGCTGTTAGATTATCAGCTGTCTAAACTAGAACAAAGCACTAATCCTTTTGCTGTGATTGTGGCTGCACATCGCACCACTCAGCAAACTGTTCAAAATCCCGAGGGACGGTATCAGGGCAAATTAACCATTGCCAAGAGTCTTTATCAACGAGGGTATAGTAGACAAGATATCCTAGAATTATTCCGGCTCATCGACTGGATGATGACATTACCGGATAGCTTTCAGATTGGGTTTAAACAGCAAGTCAGACGTTTTGAGGAGGAAAGCACAATGCCTTATGTTACTAGTATAGAGCGCCTTGCTCGTAAAGAGGGGATAGAAGAAGGCATTCTCCAAACTAGTCGAGAGACTCTTTTGGAAGTGCTTCAGGTACGATTTGAGGATGTGCCAAGGGAGTTGGTTGAGACAATTAACCAGATTGAGTCGGTCTCTGTGTTGAAAACCTTGCATCGACAAGGAATTACTATTGCTTCTGTTGAAGAGTTTCAGGGTTGGCTTGACCAATTGCTATCTTTTGAGCAGGAACAGGAGGAAGGTTGAATAGGGTGCATCTTTTTGTTGTAAATCTATAAATCAGGGGAGGGTGGGGAGGGTGGGCAGATGGGGGGATAGGGGAGATTTTTATTCAGGGTAATTATCCTGAGATGATATTAGCCTTCAATGGTCGTATTTTTGCAAAAGTGAGTCCACCCGGTTGAATACCGGTTATAGGGAGATAGATTCGGAAGTTTAAAAGGGGAGAGCGATGTTCCAAAAGAACCGCTTTGCGAACGCACATGTTGAAAATCATACCCTGATTCAGCAACGCCGTAATTTTTAGTTAAATTTAGTTAAATGATTTAACAATTCGAGATAAATCATTATGGAATAGATGTGAGAGTGTATGGTAATGTGAGCTAAAAAGGTGCAAAATTCGAGTATCATCAGGTTGTTGTAAAAGCAATTCATGTCTCAATCAGGACAAATTTTATCTCAATCTAATTCGGGAAAAGAACCTTGGCTGGCGGTCAATTTATCATCTTTTTGGCCGGGATTAGGTCAACTCTATGGAGGCAAATCCATTCGAGGATGGATTTTGATAGTTACTGAAATTCTCTTATTGAGTTTGGGTGTATGGTTAATAGTTTTTGACACGACGACAAATACAGGTCTCGGTTTCATTTTTTTGATAGCTGCTATAATAATTAGTTTATGGAATCTTTTTGATGCCTATAGTTGTACTAGAAAATTCAATAATTTAAGCTTTGAACGCCTAAGGAAAGACAATAAAGATCCGTGGCTAGCTGTTTTTTTATCAAGAATAATTCCAGGACTGGGTCATTTCTATCTAAAAAAATATTTAATTGGTATTTTATTATTGGTTTTATTTATAGCCTCAACCATTTTCCCATTAGCTCCAATTATTTTTCAAGGTATTGTTGCATATTACGCTTATGTGGCATCACCAGTTCGTAGAGAAAGAACAAAAAACACTATAATCATCGTTGCTATTTTCATAATTTTGACTGCTTTGATTGCGCCCTTATCGAGAAATCTGGTAGAAGCTCGCTATATCCCATCAGGATCAATGCTGCCGACACTGCAAATTAATGATCGTTTAATTATCAACAAGTGGAGTTACTCTTTCCAAGAGATACAACGAAAAGATATTGTAGTTTTTTTGCCAACGGAGAAACTAAAAGAGCAAAATTTTAAAGATGCATTTATTAGTCGGATCATTGGTCTCCCAGGAGATAAGATAGAAGTCAATGGTGGCAAGGTTTATGTTAATAATCAACCGTTGGAAGAAAACTATATTGAAGAACCCCCTCAGTACAGCTGGGGTCCTGTAACAGTGCCGCCTGATTCTTACACTGTCCTAGGAGATAACCGTAATAATAGTTATGACAGTCACCATTGGGGATTTGTCCCTAGGGAAAATATTATTGGGAAAGCTACTAAACGATTTTGGCCTCTGGATCGGGCTGGTGCCATAAAGTAACAATAGAGCTGGTCAATCCTCTACCTTTTCCTAAGGCTATTAACGTAAAACTTCGGCAGGTATTACGATGAGTAACGATAATTATTATCCAAGACATAGCGTTGATTATTCAAAGCTACAGCAGCTTCTTTCGGAAGGTAAGTGGAGAGAAGCAGACTATCAGACATACCTGGTAATGCTAGCAGTATTTGGCCGTAAAGAGGGAGATTGGATCAGACCAGAAGAGATCAAAAACTTTCCCACTAGTGACCTCTTAGCTATTGATAAATTATGGCGGAAATATAGTTCCGATAAATTTGGATTTAGTATCCAAAAGAAAATTTATATTGATAATAAACAATCTGTAGAAAAATTATCAATACAAGACTCTGGAATCATATCTAATGAGTCGGTTGAGTTTGTCAAGCGTGTTGGTTGGCAGATGGATAGTTACAAAGATCTGATCTTTGACATTACTCAAGCACCGAAAGGACATTTACCTGGATGCTGGGCGTTTCGATTTTTTGGTTTTGGTTGGTATCTCATGTCGCACAAGGGGATATAGTTTAAATGTTTGCTCTTGAGTGCCGGTGCCACCAAAGCAGATACCTGTCTATCCCTCATTCATCCCGTAATTCAGCAACGCTGAATTTAAATATCCTATCTAAGGATGCTATTTTCCTTTGGAACCGCTTCGCGAACGCAAACAAAAACCTCCCGGAATAAAAGCGTTAAACTGTGGAAAAGTCCTGCTCAAGGGAGTCTTTATTTACTATAATTATATCAACTAATTTTTATGTTATATTGGCGTCAATTATTATCCCCGATTCCCGATTCCCGATTCCCGATTCCCGATTCCCGATTCCCGATTCCCTTAATTTTATGGATAATGATATCGTTTTGTTTCTAGCTACTGTTGGTTTACTGATCCTGTATCTGGTATTTTCTGCCCTAACTGAAATGGGTACTAAGTTTCCTTGGAAGAAATAGTTGATGGGTTTTATCAAGTGGTATAGCGCTACGGGTAAGTCAGAAGTCAGAAGTCAGAAGTCAGAAGTAAGCTATGACTAAGTTTCGGAGTTTAGGAATGTCAAACACCTTAATGCGTAGTGCTATATAGTAAATAATCTGGGTATCCCTTGTTGTGTAAGAAGTTTAGGACTAACTAAATAGCAAGAGGTCTACCCAGTCTTATTGATTTCTACATCTATTGGACAATAAAATATTGCCAAATAAAATTCGGTAATGTCTGAACGTCGAATTCGAGCCATGGAAAATAGCTGAGATTAATACCGTAAAAAGTTAATAGGAACCCCAAAAGTAATTTCCCGGAGATTTTGGGTTATCACTGCGGAAAAATTCATCCATCAAGGTAAAAAGCTCTTCCTCAGAGATATGTCCATCACTATTCAAATCGAGATGGCCAAAATTTTCCCTTGCCCAACTAGGATCAACACCATAGGCACTGACCAAATCTACATACTCTTGCTGACTAATTTCTCCATTGTCATCCTGATCAAGTAAAGCAAAAAAGACATCACATTGCAATTGAATAAGGGGTTCATAGGCATCTGAGTGAATCAGATTGTCGTAATACTTAAACCATTCCTCAAGGGTGATTTCTGCATCGCTGTTTTGATCAGCCAAACTCAAGTTATTCCACATGGAAACCAAGATTGAACGCAGATAAGCATATTGCCAAGAATTAGGTTTTAGCCCTCGTGAACTAGCCAGTTTATTCAAAATCAGATGAAAATCATCTTGGTTGAGAGTTCCACCTGAATCAGCATCGATATTATTGAATAATGTTGTTAATTTTTTTTGTTGTAATGCGGTTAACATTTAAAACTCACCTTTGATGACACTTTATGGTTTTTGAGTTTAAGATGAGGAAATAGTTAGTCTAAACAGTTTCCGTCGAAACGACTTGTTTTACCATAGTTTGACCTAGAAGGTAAAGGACTCTAAAATAAAGGACTGACCGCCCCCGTTTTTTTTTCTTAGACGACACCTTCCCACTCTTACTTCCCATGATTTTATGGTCTATAAAACTAAGGTTTGTCACTATACAGAGAATTCTACTGGATACTTGATATTCGTTACAAGTTAAAAGCTAAGGCATTTTGTCAATACCTCCAAGTAGAGAAATTAACCTTGAGCATTATTAACGTAAGCATACAGCGGTTTGCCATTCAGTTAGGTACTTTCGTTCTGGGTTTTTAGGGAGTAGGGAGCAGGGAGCAGGGAGCAGGGAAGAGGGAAGAGAGAACAGGGAAGTCGGAAGTGGGAAAACAATCCTGTGTACCTGATAGTTATGCAAACCGCCGTATGCTGAACGCGCACGCGTGCGCGTAGCGCATTAGCTTAGGTTCCTAAACTTCCTCGCTTGTTCTGTTCCCGCTCGATGGCTTCAAATAAAGCACGAAAATTTCCTTCTCCAAAGCCCTTGGCCTGAAAGCGGCGCTCAATCACTTCAAAAAAGAAAGTAGGCTTGCCAAAAATGGGCTTGGTGAAGGTTTGAAGTAACAAAGCTTGAGGAAACTCTTGCTGCCAATCTACTAAAATTTGTCTGGTAGCAATTTCTTCCCATTCTGCTGGTGGTAAAGGTAAATTAGAGCCCCCTGGTCTTTGCCGCAACTGGCTGTAGTAGCTGGGAGGAACTTCAATAAACGGTAAACCTCGACCACGGAGTTGCGCGATCGCTTCTACTATATTGCTAGTTCTAAGAGCAATATGCTGGATTCCTGGTCCACCATTGAAATCTAGAAATTCCTGAATCTGGGAATTAGCAGAAGTTGGTTCATTGATCGGCAACTGCACTTCACCAGTGGGATCAACCATGACCTGAGAGTATAAACCAGACTGTTGTGTCTTAATAGAAAATATTTGTTGTGGGCAAAATCCCAGCACGTGTTGATACCAATTTACTGCCCGTTCTAACTCACCAACCGCTACATTAAGTACTACATGATCAATGGTGGTGAACATGGTCTGAGGATGGTTATTTCCCTGGTTTCCCTCTATACTGAGGGAGGGTGGCTTACCCTGAGCAGTCTTCGTGATCCAGTTCAACTGAGCCGGGAAAAACGATTCGTCACAGATGCCATCTCGCTCAACCAGGGTATGAACCAGAGAACCCCAGGAGGGGATTCTACTCCACTTTAGGCGTCCCTGTCTTTGAAATTGCTCCTGAGGTGGTTGTACCACTTGGTTGCCCTGAGCGGACGTATTCTCAATCACCGCTTCCAGGTCTTCTACTAGAAAAGCGATGTCAGCCACCCCAGGAGGATGTAGACGCAAAAACTCAGCAATAGGACTTGCTGATGTTAGAGGTGAAGAGATAAGAAACGTGATTGAGCCACTTTTTACAACTTCTGTGTAGGTATGGTAACTACTGCCACTGGCGACCCGTTGAAAGCCAAGAGTGTGGACTAACCAATCAGAAAAAACTGTAGCATCTTCAACATAGAAATGAACATGATCAATTTTCATGGTTAAATCCAGTTCAAGAGATTGTAATCTTTTTAATTTTGCTCTTGTTAGAAGATTAAACCAATTTGCAGTAGGGAAAAGAGGATTACAGATATTTTACATATCTGAGTGGGTAAGTCATGGCATTTTCAGCTGATCTGACTTTTATCACTCCCCGCGCCCCCGCCCCACACTCCCCGCGCCCCCGCCCCACACTCCCCGCGCCCCCGCCCCACACTCCCCGCGCCCCCGCCCCACACTCCCCGCGCCCCC
>NZ_JAAHGN010000218.1:0-8618 GCF_010672485.1 Moorena sp. SIO2C4
TGGTTTGCCAAAAATCTTGCCACATCTATCAACGGCGACCGTAAGTAGGAATCACTCTGCTTATTTCCTAGCATCTCCAGATTGGCACGAGCGTCTGGGATACTAATGCCTTTTAGATCAGCAGCTAGGGCATCCGGCTTAATTTTCAACTCCTTAGCTGCGATCGCTAACCCTTCCGATGGATATTGATTGAGAAACCCTAGTCCTTTGAAAACCCCTTTGACAAAGGCTTCCACCGCCTCTGGGTTAGCTTCGATATACTCAGTGGCAAACAGATAAACATCCGTAATCGCTGTTGGTATTTGGGACGAGTCATAGATAATGCGTCCATCAGGTTGAGCCAAGTTAGCCTGTTTTAGGAATGGTGCATAGGTAACAGCAATGTCCACATTCCCCACCTGGTAAGCTGCTGCTGCTCCGGCTGGATCCACATTCACCAAGGTAACATCAGCTTCACTCAACCCAACTGCTGTGAGTACTTTTAGTAGAAAGAAATGGCTAACTGCCCCTTTTTCAACAGCAATCTTCTTACCCTTAAAGTCCTTAATGCTACTAATACTGTTGCGGGCTAAGATGCCATCCCCACCAACGGAGTTATCCTCTACCAAAACAATGCGATAGTCTTTGCCCTTAGTTGCCAATAAGACTGCTTCAGAAGTTACAGGAGCAATAGCATCCAGTTTTCCTGCTAAAAAGCCAGAGATATAATCGGGATTATAGCCAAAGGTTTTCAGGTCAACCCTTAGCCCCAGTTCCTGAAAGAAGCCTTTTTTGAGCGCAATCAAAAGAGGAGTCAAACCAATCCAAGTGGTCACCCCTAGAGAGAAAGACATCGATGGGCTGGGCTTAGCATCACCCAAGTCATTGCCAGAAGATGTTTGCTTTGGGGGAGTACATGCCCCCAGGATAAAGGTGCTGGATGCAAAGATTAGCCATTGCAGAGTTTGACGCCTTGACAACAAGTTGAGTCTTTCTAGAACCATATCATCTTCCGTTATATCCGTTACATGGGTTAACCCATCCGTTTCCAGTTAACTTTTCCCTGAAGACGGTATATAAAATAACATTTTTTTAGATTTTTGGGGTGAGGGGTTGCACCCCTCATTATTTGTGTTATATTTAGATCAGTAGATGCACCCTGATGATTAAGAGAGCCGCAGTTGTGACTCTCTTATTTTTTTTTAGGGTCAGAGGGGCAGAGTGGGAAGAAGCAGACCAGAGGAAAAAAATTTGGTGTGTGCCTCACTAAAATTTGGGTAGGCTATGCATTGGCTTAAGTTGACTATTGCTAGTCCACAGTCAACAGTCCACAGTCAACAGTCCACACTTTGAGTAATTTCTTCTAGATCTTAATTGACTGCAAGCTCAAAAAAATCCCCAACAATACGGTTTTAGCAACTAGAGATGATCCAGGAAGATAAAGCAGGGGACTTTTAAACCTTCTCAAACTACTATCTGATTTGATTCGTCAAATAAATTGTTCCTGTGAGCATCATCCTTGTGCAGGTAAGATGCCTGTGCTAAGGTTGACAACTATAGTAATGTTTATCAATATATTTACAAGTCCGTTAGGTTATTGCGTCAGTTAACAATGCTGAAATTGAGGTTTAATAACCATTTGTTTATTATTTTAATTTTAAATTAATACCTTAATTAAATCCAAAACTAGTGAGAGGATATCTGAAAAGTTTTTTGATATTGAATTTTGCCCCCCTGACCCCCCAACTTTGGGGGAAGAGTCCATTTGCTTCTAAAAGTCCCCCAGAATTGGGGGATTTAGGGGGCTTGGATGTAGCAAATGAGACTTCTCAGACAACCTCTGAGATAAACCGTTATTAACGCTTACTATAATAACAGTATAAACTAGCTTAAATATGATGAATACTGAACAAAACAATGCTCCTATAATCCTGGTCGCCGATGATGATAAACAAACCCGGATAATGCTGCGTACAATTATGGAAAATGAGGGATATAACGTCGAAGATGTAGGAGATGGGCAGCAGTGTCTGGCAGCTTATACTGAGCTAAAACCCGATATAGTCTTGCTGGATGCTATGATGCCAGTGATGGATGGGTTTATGTGTTGCGCCCAAATCCAAAAGCTACTTAAAAATGAATCAACACCAGTATTAATGATTACTGGACTTAATGACCAAGCTTCCGTTGATTGGGCATTTCAAGTCGGAGCAACGGATTATATAACTAAACCCATCCAACCATCAGTTCTAAGGAAGCGTGTCCGTCGTCTGATCGAAGCTAATCGAGCAGAAAAAACCTTACGGGAGAGGGAGAAACAATATCGTTCTGTGGTAGAAAGTGTTAAAGAAGTGTTTTTTCAAATCGATGCCACTGGACACTGGATATTTCTCAATTCCGCCTGGACTACTTTCACTGGCTTTACTGTAGAAGAAAGTCTAGGGAAAAATTGCCTAAAATTTATTGATCCTGATGATCAGGAACGTTATCAACAATTGTGGCAGTCTCTAGTCAACGGTGAAAAGGATTCCTTTAAACATGAAATAAGATATGTTACCAAAACAGGGAAGTGCCGCTGGGGGGAGATTAATATTCATTCAAGCTTGATGATTGATGGTGTGGTTACCGGTTTTTCTGGTATGCTACAAGACACCACTGAACTTAGAAAAGCTCAAGCTTTAGAAAAAGAGAAAATCAAATTGGAAGCGGATATCCAAGAACGAGAACGTCGCTCAGAAATCATTCGTAAATCCCTAGAACAGGAAAAAGAACTCAGTGAACTTAAATCTCGGGTTATTAGTACGATATCTCATGAGTTTCGTACTCCAATGATGATGATTCAATCGTCTACCGAATTGCTAGCTAAGTACAGTGAGAAATTGTCAGAAGATAAAAGACTGAAACATTTTCAACAAATTGGATGGGCAGTTGAACACATGAATCAACTCCTGACCAATGTGATTTTCCTAGATAAAACTGAATCAGGGGAACTTGATTGTCATCCTGAATACTTGAATCTAGAGAAACTATGCCAAAAAATTATTAATAATTTACAGGTTACTTTAAGTAGTGACTATAAAATAGATTTTTCTACTCAGAGTAATTCTAGTCAAGTTAATTTAGATGAACAGTTAGTTGGACAAATTTTGACTAATATACTATCTAATGCGGTTAAATATTCTCCCCAAGGAGGCATCATTAAGTTTGACGTATTTTGTCAGCCAGAAGAAGCAATTTTAACTATTCGGGATTCAGGGATTGGTATTCCGTCAAAAGAAAAGCAACGAGTGTTTGACTCTTTCTATCGAGCCACTAATGTTGGTGCTATAAAAGGAACAGGATTAGGTCTGGCTATTGCTAAAAAATGTGTTGAATTGCATCGGGGTAAGATTAACCTGGACAGCGAAGTTGGTGTGGGAACAAAGTTTCAAGTAATCTTGCCATATTTGGATTAATCAATATAGCGGTTTTAAATTGGGTGAGGTAGTTTAGTAAAGGGAACAGCGGATCTGGGAACAGCGGATCTGGGAACAGGGAATAGAGAGCAAGGGGAAGAAAATTGGCGTTGCTGATTATGCGTATGGTTTTGCCCCCTTAGCCCCCCAATTCTGGGGGGAACAAAACTATCAAAGTCCCCCAGAATTGGGGGATTTAGGGGGCTTTAATAAAACCAAATGATCGCACATTCATTCCTTAATTCAGCAACGCCAGAAAATTCGCTATACTTGATTGCTCAAGAAAACCGCTATATTCAATGAACAAAATTACAACAATCCCCGACTTCTGAACAAGCCGGGGAAGCATAGTAGGTATTGGCATGGGTTCGATGCCCACTCAACTACCAATTAAATTTTGCTGTAGCCTTAACCATTAGATCCTCTAAAATCAGATCAACAGGCTGTTTGTTAAGGATTCACGGTCAACCTTCAACCTTCAACCTTCAACCTTCAACCTTCAACCTTCAACCTTCAACCTTCTTCAAGCCCTTATAACTGAGGTACATACTGTGGCTTCTCAGGCACATCGGTGTACTCAGCCACAATTTGACGGAACTCCTCACCATCAATAGTTTCTTTCTCAATCAACAGATCCACCAATCGGTCAACCGCATCTCGATTATCTCGAATGATATCTCGTGCTTCTTGATGGCAATGTTCTACAATTTGACGAACTTGCTGATCAATCCGAGCAGCAACCTCTTCAGAATACTCTGCCCTAGACATTAATCCGGCACCGAGAAAGACTTCTCCCTCTTGGCTTTCCAAGGACAGAGAACCTAAGTCACTCATGCCGTAGCGAGTTACCATTTGCCGTGCGATTCCAGTCAATTGCTGCAAATCACCACCGGCACCAGTAGTGACTTCCGCATCACCGAATACTTCTTCTTCCGCAGCTCGACCGCCTAACGCTCCAGTAATGCGAGCCAAAAGCTGAGATCTGGTAATTAAACCTTGCTCTTCACTAGGAGTAAACCAGGTTAGACCTTGAGCTTGTCCCCGGGGAATCAGGGTAACTTTCTGTACGGGGTCGTGATCCTTGACTAGGGTACCAATAATAGCGTGACCAACTTCATGATAAGCAATCAATCGCTTGTTCTTGCTATCTACCAGGGGAGTACCTTCCATCCCAGCCACTACCCGGTCAACCGCATCATTGATTTCCAGCATTGTAATCGCTTCTTTGCGACGGCGAGCAGTCAGGATAGCAGCTTCATTGAGCAGGTTGGATAAATCAGCACCAGTGAATCCAGGGGTCCGTCTTGCGATCACTTCAATGGAAATTTCTGAAGCCAGTTTTTTATCCCGAGCATGGACTTCCAAAATCTTAATCCGCCCTTTCAGGTCTGGGGGATCCACCATCACCTGGCGGTCAAAGCGTCCGGGACGTAACAGAGCTGTATCCAGCACATCCGCACGGTTAGTAGCCGCAATCACGATAATGCCGGTGTTTCCTTCAAACCCGTCCATTTCCGTCAGCAATTGGTTTAGGGTTTGCTCCCGTTCATCGTTACCACCACCAATTCCAGCTCCCCGTTGCCGTCCTACCGCATCAATTTCATCGATAAATATCAAGCAAGGGGCATTTTCCTTAGCTTTTTTGAACAAGTCACGAACCCTAGAGGCACCAACACCCACGAACATTTCCACGAATTCGGAACCAGAGATGCTAAAGAAAGGCACTCCTGCTTCACCAGCGATCGCTTTAGCTAAGAGGGTTTTACCAGTTCCAGGAGGACCGACGAGCAGCACCCCTTTAGGTATTCGTGCTCCGACAGCGGTAAACCGTTCCGGTTGCTTGAGGAATGTAACTACTTCTTCGAGTTCCTCTTTCGCTTCTTCGATACCGGCGACATCATCAAACAGGACCCCAGTTTTCGCTTCCATCATGAACCGCGCCCGGGATTTCCCGAAATTCATCGCTTGACCAGGACCACCATTCATGTTGCTGGAGCGACGGAATAGGAAAAATAATCCTGCAATCAAGAGAATCGGAAAAATTAAATTCCCCAGCAGTCCCCAAATTGCCCCATCATTGCGAGCGGGATGGGATGTCAGAGCAACATTAGACTCTCTAAGCTTAGAAATCAGTTCCGGCGCACTAATTGGCAGATCTACTCGCAGCCGTTGTAAGCGGTTATCAAGATCCACATCCACAGCTTCTACAATCGCTGTGCGACCACTATCATAGAGGTCAACACTAGTGACTCTACCGGAATCAATATAGTCCAAGAAGCGACCATAGGTCATGCGAGTACTGGCGGTATTACTACCCATATTCCCGGTAGTACTGGCAAATGTTCCCTGCCAAAAGAAAAAACCAATGACTAGGGCAGGTAATGTCCAGAGTAGGAGTATTCTCCAAGAAAATTTCATGTTTTATTCGCCTCTATTACTGGTAACGAATGCTGGTATCACCCTGTTAGGGAGGATCTGATTACAAAGCAAATCAAGATCAAAAATCGATTCAATACCCTAAAACCGTTTGCCTATAGTATTAGAACTTACGAAGTTTAGTTGGTTTTGCCCCCCTGCCCCCCAATTTTGGGGGGTAATGATGTCAAAGTACCCCAGAATTGGGGGATTTAGGGGGCACTTGCGTAATTCCTGAGTATTTTTGTATTTTTGGTCAATACCTTTGAGGGGTATTGCCACATAACTCGTGATAACACAAGTTATTGTAACGTTATTTTAACTAAATTTAACATAAATCTCATTCTGTGAGCAAGGTAGTTAGAATCAACTCAAATAAACAGTAGCGCGCCTGTGTCCCTCAGCCCTATGGCCAAAAGAAACAGACGCGCTAGTTTGCTCTAAATCCTCCTTTTGGAGGATTTACTTTATACCAGCCGTAACCTAGTAGGTTTCAACGTGCCAGCGATGTGCTTTCTTCATTTGCTGTCTGTATGTAGTCCAATCTACATCCTCCTTAGCAGCTGCAGCAGTCAAAGCCTCATCAATACCACCTTCCATACCTTTTAATCCGCAGATGTAGGTATGGGTGTTTGGTTGCTGCATCAGCTTCCACAACTCGTCAGCATGTTCCGCCACCCTGTGCTGGATATACATCTTGCCCCCTTCAGAATTCTTCTGCTCACGGCTAATGGCATAGGTGAGGCGGAAGTTATCTGGGTTATTCTGCTGCATTTCTTCTAAATCATCTTTGTAGAGGATGTTAGGGGTAGTAGAAATACCAAAGATCAGCCAAGCCAAGCCCTTGAACTTGTAATCTTCGTGCTGCTCTTTAAACATCCGCCATAGGAAAGCGCGGAATGGTGCAATACCAGTGCCCGTTGCCATCATGATGATATTGGCATTGGGGTCCGATGGCAGCAACATCTCCTTACCGACCGGTCCAGTGATTTTAACATCATCCCCTGGATTCATATTGCACAGGAAAGTAGAGCAAACACCGTTTACGGTTTCCCCAGTTTCCGGATGTTTGTACTGCAGCTGTCTGACACACAGGGATACTGTCTTATCATCCAGGTCATCGCCGTGACGAGTAGAAGCAATGGAGTACAGACGAAGCTTGTGGGGTTTGCCTTTGTCATCAGTACCCTCGGGAATAATACCAATACTTTGACCTTCGAGATACCGCAGATCACCTCCAGAAAGGTCAAATTTGAGGTGACGGCAATTACCAATACCCCCTTCCCGGACTAGTTGTTCGTTTGATATACACTTACCAATGAAGGGGTTTTTGGGTCGATAGGTATTGACAGGGATATCATCTTTGGCCTTTTTGGGTTTCGCTTGAGTCATAGGCTTAGTTGTGTTTTCTGACTGGGTAGGCTTAGTTGTGTTTTCTGACTGGGTAGGTTGTGTTTGAGCCACTGACCCATTAGCGGCACTACTGGATAAAGGTTTAATGCTTACAATCTTCCCTCCCATGCGAGCAATACGCTGCATTTCCTGCTTCATGCGGTTATAGGGCACCGTCAACAAAACTGTGCCACTCTGACGAATCGGTCCATTTTGACGAAGACCGACTACCTCATAAAGGTAAGTGCGACTACCAAATTCTGTAACAGTGCTGGAATTAGTAGACTCGCTAGGACTGTACATTGCTTCTATTGCTCCAAACCAAACTGACTATGTATTGCTAACTATGTATTGCTAAGACTTGCCTTGGCACCACAAACAGACTCACGGTCGATGGGTGAGCGGCTAGCTAGTAATAACCCCGAATAATGCCTTATTAGCGTAACATTGTAAAGCTATGCCCAGTAATGTTTTTGGTTTATCAGGGAGAGAATTAGTGTAGAGGCACTGGTAGGCACTACTCTCAAGTTACATGATCAGTAACTCAAAAACTGTAAATCCTGAGTCAGTTTAATTTTTTCTTTAAAAAATGCCCAACAAACCTTAGCATAAGTACTAAGCGAGGTAATGCTACTGACAATCAGCCTTGTATAAGCAATCTGGTTTTGGTAGAATCCACTATGAGCAGCTAGTAGTAAATACTTAAGCAGAGCTTGGCTTTGGTCTTCCCTAGTGGTTAGTACTTAAGCGAGTGGATTTATGGTGGCATGTTATCAAGCACCACTATAAGCGTGTGTCAGATTGCTCCCAGGCTTGGGCTTTGGCTTACTGAAAACTGATTTGAGAATATGTTTTACGTTAGAGGGAAGATATGACCACAGATCTGGAGAGGGTGGTAGTTATAGGAGTTGCTGGAGACTCAGGATGCGGGAAATCAACGTTTCTGAAGCGTTTGACCGACCTATTTGGCCAGGAGTTCATGACGGTGATTTGTCTGGATGACTATCACAGTCTGGATCGCAAACAGCGCAAAGAAAAAAGGGTTACTGCCCTTAATCCTAAAGCAAATAACTTTGACTTGATGTATGAGCAAATCAAAGCGCTAAAAGAAGGTCGGGGCATAGACAAACCTATTTACAACCATGAGACCGGTGAAATTGATCCACCAGAACGGGTTGAGCCAAATAAAGTCATAGTCATTGAAGGTCTGCACCCTCTTTATGATGAGCGGGTGCGTGAGCTGGTTGACTTCGGCGTTTACCTAGACATTAGCGATGAAGTCAAAATCCAATGGAAAATCCAGCGGGACATGGCTCGCAGCGGGGATTCCACCTTACTCAGCTCGTCCGGCATCGCAATCCGCACCAGCGCGTCGCC
>NZ_JAAHGN010000219.1:0-1699 GCF_010672485.1 Moorena sp. SIO2C4
TTGCAACTGTTGGCTGGGGTGAAATTTGATGAACAGTTAATTCAAGCTTATTTTCGGGAGGATATGATGCAAGAGTCAGTAGTTTATCAACGAATTATTCGCCAAGGATTAGAACAAGGAAAGCGCAATGAGGTTAAGTTAATTATCCGTCAAATTAGCCGTCGCTTAGGTGAAATCAATCCCCAATTACAAAATCAAATTGAGGAATTATCCTTTGAACAGTTGGAGGATTTAGGAGAAGCGTTGTTAGATTTTGAAACGGAAGTGGATTTGACCAATTGGTTGAAGCAGTTTAGGGATAAGTAAGATCCGGTTAGGTGTCGCACTCAGCTATCAGCTATCAGCTATCAGCTATCAGCTATCAGCTATCAGCTATCAGCTATCAGCTATCAGCTATCAGCTTTTTAAGAAAACAAGTAAGCATTCTTTTAATCTTTGTTACGTCAGCTGACGGCTGACGGCTGACGGCTGACGGCTGACGGCTGACGGCTGACGGCTGACGGCTGACGGCTGACGGCTGACGGCTGACGGCTGACGGCTGACGGCTGACGGCTGAATACTTACGGTTAACCACTCACATAGAAATGCTCCCTATTTTATAAAAACTTCACCCAATTGAAAAATGCTATAATTTATCAGGTTCTGCCTCTTGCCTTTCCCTAAGGGATATAGCGCTACGCGCAAGTTAGAAGTAAAAAGTCAGAAGTCAGAAGTAAGCTATGACTAAGTTAGGGTGCCCGTAGCCCATTAGCACCTCAAGTAGCGTGGGCGTAGCGCTTAGGCTGAATACTTAAATTGGCAGTGGCGGAAGATTGGTAAATCCAGGGTGCTTTCAATAAGTCTATTTTTTGAATAACTATTGTAGAGCAGTGGATGGCAATGGCTGACAATACATCTGATGCCCAACTCGACTTTCTGTTAGAGGTACTAAAAGCAATTGCTTCCAGTAATGGTAATCAGCAGGTAGTTGAGAAATTACTGGAAGCAAATACAGATAAACTTAATCAGACCTTAGCAGATAAATTGCGGGATTCGGCAACAACTACTCTTGAAGAATTAAAACCAGATCAAGCCACATCCCTAGCAGCAAATATTGTTGAATTTAGCAAAATAGTAGCAAAATTATCCTTGGGTGACAAAGCTAGCAATATAGAAATTGCCATCACTGGCTATGAAGTCGCACTAACTCTTTACACCCGTGAAGATTTTCCGTTTGATTGGGGATTAACTCAAAGGAATCTTGGAAATGCTTACTTTAACAGAATCACAGGTCAGAAAGCAGAAAACCTTGAAATTGCCATCGCTTGTTACCAATTGGCTTTAGAAGTACACACCCATGAAGCTTTTCCGGTTGAATGGGCAAAGATTCAATACAATCTCGGTCTTGCTTACTCTAACAGAATCACAGGTCAGAAGTCGCAAAACCTAGAAGAGGCCATCGCTTGCTACAAATTGGCAGAAGTACGCACCCGTGAAGCTTTTCCTGAAGATTGGGCAAATACTCAATTCAGACTTGGGCTTGCTTACCGTAACCGAATAAAAGGAGAGAAAGCAGAGAATATAGAAGAAGCCATCGCTTGTTACCAAGAAGCTCTTAGAGTCAGAACCTTTGAGGCATTTCCAATTGATTGGGCAATGACACAATATAATCTCGGTAATGCTTACGGTGACCGCATCAAAGGTGAGAAAGCAGAGAATA
>NZ_JAAHGN010000219.1:1799-8615 GCF_010672485.1 Moorena sp. SIO2C4
ATCGCTTGTTACCAAGAAGCTCTTAGAGTCAGAACCTTTGAGGCATTTCCAATTGATTGGGCAATGACACAATATAATCTCGGTAATGCTTACGGTGACCGCATCAAAGGTGAGAAAGCAGAGAATATAGAAGATGCGATCGCTTATTACCAAGAAGCTCTTAGAGTCAGAACCTTTGAGGCTTTTCCTGAAAAATGGGCAAATACACAAAATAATCTCGGAAATGCTCACTCTAACCGAATAAAAGGAGAGAAAGCAGAGAATATAGAAGATGCGATCGCTTGTTACCAAGAAGCTCTTAGAGTTCATACCTTTGAGGCTTTTACTTATGATTGGGCATCGACACAAAATAATCTCGGTAATGCTTACCGTGACCGCATCAAAGGAGAGAAAGCACAGAATATAGAAGATGCGATCGCTTGTTACCAAGAAGCTCTTAGAGTTCATACCTTTGAGGCTTTTACTTATGATTGGGCAAGGACTCAAAATAATCTCGGTAATGCTTACGGTGACCGCATCAAAGGTGAGAAAGCACAGAATATAGAAGATGCGATCGCTTGTTACCAAGAAGCTCTTAGAGTCAGAACCTTTGAGGCATTTCCAATTGATTGGGCAATGACACAATATAATCTCGGTAATGCTTACGGTGACCGCATCAAAGGTGAGAAAGCAGAGAATATAGAAGATGCGATCGCTTGTTACCAACAGGCTCTTAGAGTTTTTACCTTTGAGGCATTTCCAATTGATTGGGCAAGGACACAAAATAATTTCGGTGCTGCTTGCTATCAAGGAATAAAAGGTGAGAAAGCAGAGAATATAGAAGATGCGATCGCTTGTTACCAACAGGCTCTTAGAGTTTTTACCTTTGAGGCTTTTCCCCAAAACTATCTACATACTAACCATAACCTTGGTTTTGCTTACCGAGATGCTCAAAATTTACCGGAAGCTTACAAGGCTTTTGATGCTGCCATTAAAATAGTAGAATTCCTGCGAGATGAAATTATTTCTGGTTCTGGAGTAGAAGAATACAAGACTAAACTAGCTGAAGAGAACCACCGAAGCTATGGAGGCATGGTAGAAGTTTGCCTAGCCTTAACTAAAATCACTGAAGCCATTGACTATGTTGAACGGAGCAAAACCGGCAATTTAGTTGAAGAGATTCTCAGCCGTGACCTGAAAACTATCTTTCCTGTAGATGTTGCTACTCAACTAGAAAAATACAGGGATGAAATAGCAGCAGGTCAGAACCAAATCCAACAGGGAAAAGCTGACAATCCAAAAGTGTTAGCACAACGTCTTCAAGAATTGCGACAGCAGCGCAATGATTTACAAGACTACTATTTCCCTATCGGTTCTAGGTTTAAGTTTGAGCAATTTCAGCAGAAGCTGGATCACCACACTGCCATTGTCGAGTTTTATATTATAAGGGATAAGCTGCTCAGTTTCATCTTTACCGGTCAAACCCAGCAGCCTATCGTTTGGGAATCTGAGCCAAAAGACTTTTACAAATTAATAAAATACCTCAAAGGCTATCTCATAGCCTACTATACCAAAAAATACCATTGGCAACGCCGTCTGAATACTCGCCTCCATCTGTTGGCAAAAATTATTCACATAGATGACATCATTCAGCAAATCCCCGAAAAATGCGATCGCTTAATTTTAATCCCCCATCGCTTTTTACATTTATTCCCCCTTCATGCCTTACCGATTACCAGTCAGCAGGGAGAAGGTAAACCTAAAATTCTAATGGATCGCTTTCCAGCAGGGGTAAGTTACGCCCCTAGCTGTCAACTACTCCAACTTACTCAAACTAGACAACGCCCAGAAGAGTTTACCCACCTGTTTGCGGTTCAAAATCCGAATGCTAATTTACCTTACACTCCTATCGAGGTAGAAGTAATTAAAGGCTACTTCAATCCACCACCAGATACAGAAGTTCTTGTGGAAAACGCTGCTACCAAAGCCGCCATCGATAGCAAACCTCTCAACAGTTACCACTGTTTACATTTTAGCTGTCACGGTTACTTTAATTACCAAGAACCCCGGAAATCCGCTCTAATTCTGGCCAATGTCCAACCGACCTCTGCTGAAACCAATCCGGAGCGCTATTTACGGATAAGTGAAGAGGAAAAATATGACCTAGACCAATGTTTAACTATCGATGATGTCTTTGAGTTACAATTAAAACAATGTCGCCTGGTCACCCTTTCCGCTTGTGAAACTGGATTAATTGATTACAATAACATCAGCGATGAATACATTGGGTTACCCAGTGGTTTCCTAGTGGCGGGGAGTCCAGCAGTAGTTAGTAGCTTGTGGATGCTAAACGATTTATCGACAGCGTTGTTGATGATTAAATTTTATCAGAATCTGCGAGAGCAGATACCTTTAGCAGTTGCCCTTAACCAAGCGCAACTCTGGCTGCGGGATAGCACCAAAGAAGAATTAGAGGAGTGGGCAAGCCATTTGCCCTTGATTCTGAGTCACCAAGAACAGTTAGGCGACTGGTTTTATAAGCTAGATTCTATGGAAAAACCTTTTCATAACCCCTACTATTGGGCAGCTTTCGTTGCCATTGGCAACTAGTAGTTTATAGTAATTAAATTGGGATATTTTAACATGACATTTGCACAAAAAAACGTTAAAGCGTTTATAAAGTTACTAAAAAATAATCCAGACCTGTTGAATACTCAAGACAGACAAACTCTCTTGGACAAGATTCCAGAAGATTTTCAAGAAATATCCAAATTACTATTAGATTGGTGCAATAAATTACCAGAAATTAATACTGCTTTGCAGCAAGTACGTAGAAGTCTCCCAGATGATGAACCAATTGGTGAGAGGCCAGCTGCAGCCGCTTTCCCCACTGCAGAAACTAAAGCTGAGTATGAAAAGAACTTGAAAGAAGAACTACTCAACGCTCTCCGTCAGAGTTCTCCCCCAGAAACCGAAAAACCCAACACTCCCACTGATGACTGATACCGCCTTGCGACTCAAAAACCCCAGCGTCACCCTTTATGCTTTTCATCTCTGCCAAGACTTAAGCCAAGAACTGGAACAGTTGCGACCGGATGCGGATCAGTTGTGGCAACACTGTGCTAACCTCAGCCAACCCCTAGGTATCCCAGACCTGAAATCTTTACCGGAAAAAATACCATCCCCTCTAAGCGAAACAGGGAATACTCCCTTAACCTACACTGCACCACTGCAACTAGCAGGCTCTCCCCTAACGGTCCAGGTCTATCCGGCTAAAATTCATGATACTTATGCCGTTGACCTAACCCTGTATTGCCAGAATACTACTGTTGCAGCCAGTGAATTTAGTCACTTCAATCCCCAAGGGTGCCTCCTAGCCAGCAACATTCAAGCTTCCTTGGGACAAACCTTAGTGCTCTATGGCGAACCCGTGGGCACTCTTGAGGAAGATAGAAAGTTAGCCGATGCCTGTGTGGATGCTTTTTTCCAGGGAAGCGACCAAAAACCGCAGTTTATGGCATCTGGGCAGTTATTTGGTAGTCCAATTTTTGCCTATGACAACCGTAAGGAGAAACCAACGGAGCAATGTCACCTTCTGGTCTGGTTAAACCGTAACCCAGAAACCTCAAAGCTGGTTGAAAAGACTTCCTTGTCTTTTTTCAATCTGTTGTGCTGTCGCAGTAAAATCCTGTTTGCTTATGATCAAGCCCGTTGGTGTTATCGCCAAACTAGAGCACTCTATAGCCAACTGGAACAAGAGGTTAAAGGCTTCAAGGAATTGCCAAGGGAGCCAGAAACACGGCTAGAGCAACTGAAGCAGAAACTGACGGAGATGCCACCCAAGACCTTTGAGTATGCTGGTTATCTGCGAGACATGGAGGACCACAAAAATGCGATCGCTACCAATGACTACAACTATGACTACTGGCTAAACAAAATCTGTGAACATAGCCTCGAAGACGATACTATCAAGTTTTTGGAAGACTTCTTCAACCAAAGAACTAAACGGTTTAAAAAACAGATTGAAACCGACCTGAATTATCTCAAACCCGGTCAGCAACTATTTGACCAGATGCTTGGTAGTATCCGAGGCATTGTGGACATTGAGCAGGCAGAATGCGATCGCGCTTTGGAAAAAGCCCTCAGAGATAAGGAGGAGGCTGATCAAGCCCGAGAAAAACAATTAGAGTCAATTCGGCATCAGGAACAGAAAGCTGCTGAAGAACGAGAAAAACAATTAGAACGTTGGATTGCCCTGGTGGGTACTGGTTTAGCGGTCAGTGGTATTTCTTCCCAAACCGCTGCTAAACCAATAGAGTCTATTATCACCCAACTATACTCGAAAGAATCCTTAGATTGCCCCACTGCTGGTGTTACACCTTGCTTGACTTACACTGTCGTGTTTGTGCTATTTCATGTTGGCTTTGGTGTGATCGCTGGGTTAATTATGTATCGAATTATCAAATTGGTATCAAAATGAGTAATCAAGGGAACAGGGAATAGGGAATAGGGAATAGGGAATAGGGAATAGGGAATAGGCAAGAGGCAAGAGCCAAGAGGCAAGAGCCAAGAGGTAAAAAATCCTGTGTACCTCATTAGCCTATAAACCGCTATATATAGCACTACGCATTCAGATGTTTGACATTGTCTTGATGCAGTCGCTCCTAAACTCCGAAACGTGAGTCTAGCTTACTTCTGACTTCTGACTTCTGACTTCTGACTTCTGACGCTAAGCGTAGCGCTATAGCTATTTGTCTGGAAGTAGCCCATTTAATAACACCCCAAGAATACTAGAAAGTCCAATCCCTTCCAAGGCAAACCCTCCTGCATTGACGCTCATTCCCCCTACCCCTAGCATTAAAATTACAGCAACGATCACAAGATTACGGGATTCTAATAAATCTGCGCTAGAGCGAACAATACTGTTCATCCCAATCACCACAATTGTGCCAAATAAAATAATTAAAATTCCTCCCATTACTGGCACAGGAATAGTTTTTAAAAGGGCTTCTAACTTTCCTAAAAAAGAGAGTAAAATAGCGATAATAGCTGCCCAGGTCATAATCGCTGGATTAAAGGTTTTTGTTAAGGCAACTGCCCCTGTAACTTCCGAATAGGTGGTGTTGGGAGGACCCCCAACAAAAGCCGCCAATGTTGTTGCTAATCCATCCCCTAACAGGGTGCGATGTAAACCGGGTTCTTGAAGATAATTATTTCCAGTCACAGAACTAATGGCTAACACATCGCCAATATGTTCAATGGCAGGAGCGATCGCAACGGGTACAATAAATAAAATTGCTGGTAAACTAAAACTGGGTCTGGTAAATTCAGGTATTTGAAACCAAGGAGCTTGACTAACAAGTGTAAAATCCACCATCCCTAACGGTAAAGTTACCAGATAACCGACTCCTATCCCCATCAAAATCGGAATTAATCGTAAAAAACCCCGCCCTAAAATGGCAGTTAGCATCGTGGCTAATAGAGAAATCATTGCTACACTAATTGCCATCCCTTCGCTGTATCCTTCCCCAGCTTCTGATGCCATTTTTACAGCAGTTGAAGCTAAACTCAGACCAATCACCATAATCACTGGTCCGGTGACAATCGGGGGTAAAATACGGGTAATCATACCCGAACCGCGCCAAAAAATAATTAGACTTAAAATCAGATAAACAATGCCAGCAGCTGCAAGTCCAGATAAGGTTGCAGGCAAACCATATTTCTGAACACTCAAGGTGATGGGGGCGATAAAGGCGAAGGAAGAAGCGAGATAAACGGGAATTTTACCCCCCGTAACCAGTTGAAAACATAACGTTCCCACACCAGAAGTAAACAGGGCAACATTCGGGTTTACTCCCGCTAGAATGGGGACTAACACCAACGCACCAAAGGCAACAAACAGCATCTGTGCCCCGAGGAGGATATCTTTAAAACGGAAGTTATAAACTGTTGAAACTGTGGTGGCTTGAAGCTCTGGGTTCGGTGAATGTTCAGGGAATTCACTCATGAGTTGCGGACGCTTTTGTCAATTGCTTAAAAGTTATCTTACACTGAACTCAGTGAGGAAGCATGGAAATTATTCCATATCATAACTCGGGATTGATTCAGTAATTCCTCAAGGGACATTACCCACCAAAGCTGATAGAATTCCAAACAACTAGCTTATAACTTGATAATTACAAAAAACATGGAACAGAAAGCAACTGCGTCTACTAAACTAGTCACCGGTAACTTTGTGGTGATCCAGGGAGATATCAATCGCAGAATTGGCGATGGTGGTGCTAGCCTCTGGAAAAAGACCTTCAACACAGGGGGACGCTACAAGGGCGGCGCTGCGATCCTGATGTTGATGGTTAAGGGATTGACAGCAACCGACAGTGATGCAGAGGTCAAAATCAATGGTAAAAGTGTAGGGAAGATCTACTCCTACGAGGGAGCTAATCCGAATCACTGGTTTACCCAAATCATTAACATTGGTGCTGGCATCCTGAAGGATGGGGATAATGAGCTGGAGGTTGAAGCCGTAGATTTGCCAAACCCCTCTGCTGGCGACCTCTATAACGATTTTTATATACGGGATGTGGTTTGCTTCTTCCAGCGGGAAGATTAGGAAACGTCTTTTATAGCAACGGAACTATAGTTTAGGACATACTTTTTGGTGTGAAGGGTCAAAACAAATTCCACTTGAATTTTTTCCTGAGCATTGTGGTATGTAGCAGATCTGCAATGCACACATGTAAAACTGTAAATTTGATAATTATAGTAAGATTGCCAGTAAAAAATCAAGTGAAATTGTAATTTCGAGCTTTTAGAATCATGCTACATTTTGCAACGATG
>NZ_JAAHGN010000022.1:0-10273 GCF_010672485.1 Moorena sp. SIO2C4
CATGAGGGGGCTAGATAATGTACAAATATTAGGCATAAGTGACATGCTCCCCCTATTACCCATTACCTATTACCCATTACCTATTACCCATCACCCATTACCCATTACCCATTACCCATTACCCATTACCTATTACCTATTACCTATTACCTATTACCTATCTCCAAACTAAAAAACCTACCCTTGTCAGCTACTCCCTACTCCCTACTCCCTACTCCCTACTCCCATTAATCCAGATAGCTTACTTCTTGGTAAACCGCCAAACTCCATCCCAATCCTGTGGCACCCCTTGGGCCATCAACTGATTAATTCGCTCCATATATAAGGCAGCGGTCTTATCCAAAGGATTCACCATTAACACGTGATTAAAATATTCTAAAGCCTTGTCAAATCCTTGAGTGCGATAACACTCTAAACCTTGTTCAAATTCCAGTTGCGTTTTTAACTTCAATTCCCTAACTGCCTCCGTCTCACCATCCAGCACTTCATAGATGGCAAGGGGTTCATTTCTACCTTTAACAATTGCTCGATCTAGAAACCGAATTTGATAGTGATTTGGATTGCTCAATTTCTCTAAGGTTTGCTGGGAAATTAAGAAAGAAACCCCATAGAACTTGGTCAAGCCTTCCAAACGAGCGGTCAAGTTAACATTATCAGAAAAAGCATCCCCCTGCATTCGGAATGTCTCTCCAACCATCCCCACCATCATGTGACCATAGTGGATACCAATCCCTACTTGAATCGGTAAATAACCGTTGGCTTCACGCTTTTGATTGTATTGGTGGACTTTTTTGAGCTTGGCAATTCCAGCACAGACAGCATTATCAGCGCCATCAGGGAAAATTGCCATCATGCCATCCCCAAGAAATTTGACAATAAAGCCATCGTGATTGCGAATTTCAGGACTAACACGCTTAAGATAGGCATTGACGAAGTCAAAGTTTTCCTTTGGTGTCATACTCTCAGAAATGGTAGTAAAGGAGCGAATATCACTGAACATCACCGCCATTTCTTTACTAACGTGGTCGCCTAATTGGACATGAATCACATTGTCTTTGTGCAGAAAATTCAGATATTCAAATGGGAAAAACCGAGCAAAGGAATTTTTTAGGGTTTCCAGAGTTTCATTGGCTTGAGTCAATTCTTGCTCACGGGCTTTTACCGTTTGAACCATTTGCCGGAAAACCCGTGCTAGTCGTCCTAACTCGTCGCTCCGAGCAGCTACTTCCTCCAGATTTTCAGGCTCAAAGGTATCATTTTCCACAGCGGCGGCTGCTACTGTTACCTTTTCTACCTGTTTTATATACTTTGACTGGCGCAGATTTTCAGCTTTAAGCTGCTCTTCAGCTTCGGTTCGTTTCAGGAAGTTAAGATAGGCTTTGGAATGGTAACGAATCCGAGCAATTAGTTCTACCCGATCTGGCAGTTTTACTAAGTAATCATTTGCTCCAAATCCAAAGGCTTTGGCTTTAATTACTGGTTCTTCTTTACTTGAGAGTACAATCAGGGGAATAGGTCTAGTCGGCGAATCCTTAGAGCGCAGAAAACGCACTAACAACAAGCCATCCATCTCCGGCATGACCAAGTCTTGTAGAATGACCGTTGGTTGGTACTCCTTAGCTACTTTTAAGGTTTGAGTTGGATCCTGACAATAGCGGAAGATAATATCCTTTTCCGGAGCCAACATGCGGCGGATGGCTTCGCCGATCATGGGCTGATCATCGATAAGTAGGACTTTAATCGGCTCTTGGGTCACCATTTTATTTGTAATGTCCTTGTCCAGCTTTGGGATACTCTTAAACCGGGATTATTAGGACAAGTCCCTACAAATCGGTTAAGGTAAATTTTATTGTTGCCCAAGTGAGGAGTGGTCAAGCAGCAATCGGAGTTAAGCCTCCCACTCATCTATTTGGGCGCTCCTGAAATCCCGTTCAGGAGTTCCTTAAAAGCCCGAGTCTTACTATGCTTAGAGTCAAGCCATCCAAGCTCAACTGCATCAGCAAGACTCAGTCCCATACCTTTTAAGAAACGCGCGGTACGGCGCAACAATACTGCCTGAACCTCGGCTCTAGAAGAGTACCGAGAAATTTCGAAGTCTATACCCCGATCCAAGATGTTCTTAGCAGCATTGCAGTCAGCCGGCAACACGACCCCATTAAATATGGGTTCGCTGTCCCCACTCCTTTTCCCTAATAGGGTTCCAGTTATGGAGTCAACTGGCGACGTGTAGCTCGGCTGGACTTCTGTTACAAAGGAGCCAGTCCAATCAGCCCATTTTTGTAAAGAGTCTCGCATTTGACCTTTCATCCAGCTATTAAGCTTGCGAGACATGGCCTTGGACTGGCGCTTATTTTTAATTGGTTGTGTTAAATCTTCTGCAAAAACCTTTAATGCCTTTCCTCCAAATAAAGACTTAGAGGCTTGACCAATAACTGATAATATTTCAGTTTGGTCTTTTCTATAACGGCGGTTCTCTGTTTTCCTAGAAAGGTTGTTTTTTAAAATCCTAGCTGACTTAGCCGGGTCTATCTTTTCTAGTTTCCTGTGAATTGCCCAAAGTTTTCCTCTGTTCCGATTCTTAGCGCATATCCGATCTGACTTCTTGGACGCTAACTTACCCAACCCTTTGCCATGAGCTTTCCCTTCTGAATCAAAGAAAGCTTCTGTGTATCCCTTATCTACGCCAACAGAGCGGCGGTCAACTGGGATACACACTTTCCCATGGTCAACTAGGAAGTGAACTTCAAAGCGCTGCACTAATTGGTTGTATATCAGTCTGATTTGCCCTTTTATTTTTCGGTTAGACCTAACTAATATCCTGTTTCTTTTTCCTCTCCTGAGTCCAGCTATTTCTAATTGGTAGGTGTTTCGCGATATACGCTTACACTTATAGCCTCCTTGCTGATAAACTATCTGATTTTTGACCCAAGAATGTCCTCGCTGAAACTCAATCCTTACAAGCCTGTGGAGTAGTGGACTATCTAAAAGAGCTAAGGTCTTCAGCTGCGTGGCATACTCTTTTCTTGTCTTTTGGTTATCTTTTCCAGGAAACTTTTTGTAAATTTTTTTGATTACTGCATCAGCACAAGCTGCCTGTTGAGCCCTAACAGCTTTCGCTACATCACTAACAGTCCATTCCATTAGTTTTGAAGGTAATCCCAGAGACTCAGGAGTTCTGAAAGTTCTAACTTCTGGGTAAGCTTTTTTCCAGTCTAAGCCCCAGTGCTTTATGCTGCCTAGTTTGTGGTAAGACTCAGACCTGACGATTCCTAGCTTTTTCATCGTAGACAACAGCTCAATCTCAACCGACTTTGCCATCCCGACAACCGGGACGACTTGAGTTGAGATCTTTTTGTTGATACCTACTTTTGCTGTCATTGCTTGATCTTTGCTATTTGTGTCTATCTTATAGCTTTTTGTCTGTATTGTCCAGTTTGGTGACAGTAGATTTAATTTCTTTTTCATAGCGACGAAGAAAGTAAAGCTTAGAACTAAAGCAGTGCATTATCGACATAAAATCATCCATCAACTCTTGCTGGGGGGTCTTGTAAGTGTTATTGAGCACCACTATTTGACAGTTATGTAAATGGCAAAACCACTCGACAAAATCGAACCCAAATCTGCACAGTCTGTCTTTGTGAGCCACGACAATAGTTTTGATTTCAGAGTTCGCTACTTTTTCCATTAGCCCAATAAATTTCCGGCGTTTGAAGTTCAATCCGGATCCATATTCTGAATAGCATCGGCAATTTGGGTAGTTCCTGCCCAAATACTCAATCTGGGAATTTAGATCCTCCGATTGAGACTTGGTTGAAACCCTGGCATAAAGGACTACAGGGCGAGTGTCAACGCAAACTATTAGTCGATCTATGGAACTAGCTAGATAGCGGCGGTGACCTCCAGGAGACCTAATGCATTGGATTTTTCCTGCATCTGCCCATCTAGCTAGGGTTTTGGGATTATAACCATATCGTTTTTGAGCTTCGGTTGGAGTAAGATACATATTTGTCCGTATTGTACCGTTACATCCTAATATATCCCGATATGATTGGGCTTGGTTAAGCGGCTATCAATCAGATCAGGTACAGCATCGATAAATAACTTGGGGTTAGCTAATTTGTTTAGCAGTTTATCAAATTTTGTTCAATACTCTGGGCAAACTGGGAAAACTATGTCATGCCAATTGTGATTAATAGTCAGTTATTGTTAAGAATTATTATAAGAGATCAATGTTGTGCAATAAAAATGATATTGGAATTGAGCTATAGGAATTTACCTAAGGCTTAAAAGCGAATCCTTTGATTAGGGCAGGTGCGATCGCGTCTAGGGGCAAAATTTCCACCGCCGCCTTCAACTCTGCTGCTGCTTTCGGCATCCCATAAACCACGCAACTGCTTTTATCTTGGGCAATAGTATGCCAACCTTTAGAGCGCAACAGTTTTAGCCCTTCAGCTCCATCTCTACCCATGCCAGTTAACAACACAGCCGTGCCCTTGCGCTTCCAGTACTCGGCTAAACTTTTGAAAAAAACATCCACGGAGGGGCGGTAGGGATAATTACTGGGTTTGCTGGTGTAGGTTAACCTCAAATTCGATGTTAAACACAGGTGGTCTTTGGTTCCAGCAATCAATACTTTCCCTACTTCTGGACGGCTACGGTCAGACGCTAGCTGGACTACCAAGGGTGTCTGATTATTCAACCACTGCACTAATCCTGAAGCAAACTGCAGATCCACATGCTGGACAATCACAATTGCTGCACTGAAACTTGCTGGTATGCTGGAGAGAATCGTTGCTAGAGCCTTTGGTCCTCCAGTCGAAGCACCAATTGCGATTAACGGCGGAAGATGGAGTTGGGAATTTCGGGCTGGGGATTTTGAATTTGGGGTGGATTTTCCGATCAGTTTACCAATGGTAGCAATTTTAGTAAGTAGTTCCTGGGCAGCATCTGGGTTACCGCGAGTGCCCAAAACTGGCAGACTGACAGCATCTAAGGCTCCATATCCAAGGGCTTCAAATACTTTCGATGAATTCTGCTGGATGCTAGCGGTTACCACTAAAATCGCACAGGGACAATGTTTCATGATCTGGCGAGTTGCCTCAACCCCATCTATTACTGGCATGGTCAAATTCATCAAAATTAAGTCTGGGAGGTCTTTGGTACATTTGGCAATAGCTTCGGCACCATCACTAGCCACCCAAGCTACTTGATAGTCTTGAACCCCCATCAAGACACGCCGCAGGGTTTCTACTGCCATCATTGAATCATTAACAATTGCTATTTTCATGTCATAAAAATGCTGATTACTTTTTTATAAGGGAGTCGGGAGTCGGGAGTCGGGAGTAATCACTAATCACTAATCACTAATCACTAATCTCCAATTAAGTCAATCACCGCATTCAACAACGAATCATCATGGAAACTACTCTTGGTTAGATAATAATCTGCGCCAGCTTCCAAACCTTGAATACGGTCTTGTTCCCGGTCTTTATAGGAAATAATAATCACAGGGATTGATTTTAATTTATCATGGCTTTTAATATGGCTGACTAGCTCAATGCCGTTCATGCGGGGCATATCAATATCACTAATAACTAAATCATAAGGGTTGGTACGAACAGCGTTCCAACCATCCATGCCATTAACAGCTATTTCCACCTCATAACCTTGGTTTTCCAGTAACTTACGTTCCATTTGCCGCACGGTAATGGAATCATCAACTACTAGAATTCGTTTCCGCTGTTGGATATCAGTATCATCAGTATCAGCACTGACTTGGTTCAACTGGCGGCTATTGAGTAGATTATCAATGGAGCGCACTAAATCTGACACATCCACAATTAGAATCGGCGAACCGTCTCCCATCAAAGCAGCAGCATTGATATCCTGAACTTTGCCCAGCCTCGGATCTAATGGTCGAACCACCAAATCCCGTTCACCTAAAAATTTATCAACTACTAATCCAAAACGATTCGATTGGTCACTGATGATCACGACTGGTAGGGTTTCAGATTTGATATAAGAGTCATCTAACTCCAAGACTTGGTGGGCAGCTACCAGTCCAATGTTTTCATCATTAAGGGTAAAATATTGCCGGTTTTCTACTACAGAAATTTCTTTTTTATCTACCATGAAAATTTGGTCAATTCGTGCTAGCGGAAACGCATAAGGTTCACCATATATATCCACTAATAGGGTACGAATAACTGATAGAGTCAGAGGCAATTGGAAGTGGAAACTCGTTCCTTGTCCTAGCTTAGAGGTAGCTCGCAGGGTGCCACCTACCTCTTGTGCCATACTCTTGGCAATATCTAAACCAACCCCACGACCAGAAATTTCGGTTACCTGCTTAGCAGTAGAAAATCCCGGCAAAAATAGAAACTCCATCAGCTCATGTTCAGCTAGCTGGCTTGCCATCTCTGGGGTGATCATTTTTTTGCGGACAATTTTTTCCCGCAATTTCTCTGGATCTATGCCTTTGCCATCGTCAGCAACAGTAATCGATAACATCCCACCACGATGAACAGCTTCCAGTCGCACTGTGCCTTGGGCTGGTTTCCCCATTGCTACACGCTCTTGGGGAGGTTCAATACCATGGTCTACAGAGTTACGCAAAATATGAGTCAGTGGTGCTTCTAGTTTCTGTAAAATATCTCGATCTACTGCCGTAGATTTGCCAGTAATGTCTAATTTAACTTTTTTATTCAGCTTTCTGGCTATATCCCTAATCATGCGAGGAAAACTCTGTACCCCATCAGCAAAAGGACGCATATGAGACGCAATCACTTCTCGGTAAAGACGATCCGAAAGATTAGCAGTGCGACGAGCATACAGTTCCAGTTCACTCATGCGATCGCCTAAAATTTCTCGACATTCCTGTTCCTTTTGTCGAGCGACTTTCAGATATTCCTCCCCCACTTGATTGACCTGGGATATTGCTAAAGCATCCTGTAATTTTTCCAGGATCTTCGATAATTCCATTTGATGTTTCTTGAGGGTCATCAAGGAATCAGCAAAGGGTTGTAGCCAATTCGCCTCCACTAGGGATTCACCAGCTAAACCCATTAAGCTATTTAAGTTTTCAGCACTGACTCGCACAACTCTCTCTTTAGCTTCCGGCTTTTTGGCACTATCCAAAGCCATCGATGGTTGCTCAGTTAAATCATTTTTTGGGGTAGATGAGGATTGATTGTCTTTGGCAGCCACTGGGGTTTGAGGCTTGTGGCTAACAGTCTGCTCCAAGGGTTGACTTTCAATCTCTATCGTGGTCTTGTCAGACTCCTGACTAGGTACTTGAGGGGGAGAATCGGTTTGAGCCTGGTGAGTTACTACCTGATCAATATTTTGTTGATCTAGATGGTGCTGATCAACAGTTTGCTGATCAACAGTTTGCTGATGAGTCTCTATGGCTGTATTCGTAGTATCGAGAGTGGAAACTTCGGAAGGATCATCTATAGCGCTTAGTTTTTCCGACTTCTGTGGCCCGGAGGTACTAGGGGCAGGAGATGGAGATGGCTGTTGTGGGGAGGAGGGTGCAGATTCTGGTGCGAGAATTTTAGCGATCGCAATACTCTGACCTTCAATGGCTTGCCCATGTTCAGACAACCATTGGTCTAAATTCACTTCATCAACTTGGCTGATTTGTTGGAGGAAATCGACACCTTGCAGCAAGACATCAATGTGATCTGCCTTGAGGGTAATGGTTTTATTCATAGCTGCCACAAAGCAATCCTCCATAGTATGAGCGATGTTAACGGCAGCATCAATTTGGACAATCCGGGCAGCACCTTTAATGGAATGGGCTGCACGCATTAGGGATTCCAGTTCTTGGCTGGAGGAAGGATTACTTTCCAGAGCCAATAAATTGTCATTTAATATCGTTGCTTGGCTTTCCACCTCCATGCGGAATAAATCCAACATGGAGAAATTGCTCATATCTTGTCCGCTGTCTGTCATAGGATTTTAGAGTTTAGAGTTTGGATTTATGATATTTTTTAAGCATTCAGCGGTCAGCGGTCAGCGGTCAGCCGTCAGTTTATTTTATTCAAAAGCTGTTCGCACCTCAAGTAGCGTGGCCATAGACCCAAAGCTGATAGCTGATAGCTGATAGCTGATAGCTGATAGCTGATAGCTGATAGCTCATAGCTGATAGCTGATAGCTGATAGCTCATAGCTGATAGCTGACGCCTGAATACCTACATAGATAGCACTTGACCCCCATCACCCCATTGGATTACATAATCTTCCGATTGAGGGTGTAAAACAATAACTCATCGTCCAAGTAATTCACCTTTTTATCCTGCCAGATAATTATCCATTTTGTATAAGTATCTGTAGCTTTAGAAATAACCGCTGGTGCATCGAGTAATTCATTAGTATGAAACCGTTGAACACTAAAAATTTCATCAACGGGAAAGACCCATCGGTTGCTCTCAATTTCCACAACCACCATCCGTTGATACATGACAGGACTCACATTCGTTTTGGATTTTCGAGTTAGGGGCTGTTGGATTTTGGATTGCTCGGAACCTGAGTTAGCAGGATTATCTTCCAAACCCAGGAGATTGCTGAGGGAAACGCACATTAGGATTTCCCCACGAATATTCACGATTCCCAGTAATATCTCGTTGCTGCGGTGGGGGATGGTGTGGATAACACAAGGCTGGGTTACTTCTTTGAATAACTTTGCCGACAATGCCAACCATTCTACTCCTAGCCGAAAGATAATTACGGATATGGTTTCCCCTAGTTGTGTCAGAGCACTTTCACCTTGTGGGACAGATTGGGAAACCAGTAAGTTAGTCCATTCATTAATGTAACCTGGAGGCGGTTCACGTTCAAGCAAGCCGCGCCCTGCTAAAGAATAAACCGGACAGTTGCGGCAATGAATGAAGGTTTTTAGTTCTGGGCAGGAGCGATCGCCTGTCACTCCGATTTGGTTCCAACAATCGTTAAAACTTGGTTTATTACTTGTATAAATTGACATTATGTTTTTTTTTAGTATAGTTTATAAACAAAAATTATTATGCTAGTTTAAGCATCGAAAATTAATAATTAAAAAATTGGATATTATCTAAATATAATTGAGTAATTTCCTTAGTTAATGAACAGTTGATCAACGCTATATTTACGATAGTCTTCTAGGAAGATACAGTATTTCCAATACTATCCCTCCAATTCCAATTTCATCCTTCATTCTTGATTGGCTAGGTAATGTCAACCTCTTGGTGCGAATTCCCTAGCGCTCCCACGAAAGCGCGGGGTCGCACCGCTATTGACCGTTAGTTTAGGATATTGAGGTAGAAAATCACGGGATAGTTATCGTTGAAGGTTTTGAGTTTGACATAGTAAGTTCGGCAGAGCCAGTTTTCCGTGATTAAAAAGCTGAAGGCACCTCAAGTAGCGTGGCCATTCGCGTAGCGTGGCCTTTTGGCCAAGGCCAAGGCTGACGGCTTACTTCTAAACTTGGAACGCCGAAACTTCTGTTTGTAATCCTTGGGCAGTATTATCCAATCGTTCCAAAGCATGATTAGTATCTCTTAGAGAATCAGCCGTTTGTTGTGATGCTTCGCTTAATTGCACCATCGCCTCGCTGATTTGTTGAGCACTTTTCGATTGGTCTTCCACACTTTGATTCACCATCTCAAACCGGGGAGTTAGGCTCTGCACTTGCTCAATCACTTTAGCAATTTGTTCACTAATCTTGCCGACATTTTCGACACTAGTACTGACATCTTTGCTAAATTTATCCATTTCCATCACCCCAGTTGACACCGCCGCTTGCATCTCTTTTACCATGGTCTCAATTTCTAGGGTAGCTACTGCCGTTTGGTCAGCTAGCCGCCGAATTTCCCGAGCCACAACCGCAAAACCCGCCCCATACTCTCCCGCTTTCTCCGCTTCAATGGCAGCGTTGAGGGATAGTAAATTAGTCTGATCGGCCACTTTAGTAATAGTGGTGACAACGCTACTGATATTATTGGCTTTTTCATTCATCACCCCCAGTTTCGCAGAAATAGAACTAGTAGCATTGGCTAAGTGACGCATGGTACTTTCCATACGCATCAGGTCTTGTTGACCATAGCTAGCAGCATCAGCAGTAATTTGAGACAGCTGAGCGACTTGCTCCATAGTTTTCACTAATTCCCCAGAGGTATTGGCAATTTCTTGAGCTGTGGTTGTCACCTCGTTGGTGGAGGCTAATTGTTCGGTCATGGTTGCTTCTAATTGCTTACCAGAGGCAGCAATTTGGGTAGTGGAGCTAGTCATTTGG
>NZ_JAAHGN010000022.1:10373-32524 GCF_010672485.1 Moorena sp. SIO2C4
CCCAGAGGTATTGGCAATTTCTTGAGCTGTGGTTGTCACCTCGTTGGTGGAGGCTAATTGTTCGGTCATGGTTGCTTCTAATTGCTTACCAGAGGCAGCAATTTGGGTAGTGGAGCTAGTCATTTGGATACCAGACTGTTGCACCTTATAGATTAATGAATTGAGGTTTTCAGTCATGGTCTGCAAGGCACCAAGTACTTGTCCAATCTCATCTTGATCTTTAGAGACTTCAATTGCCTGGGTTAAATCCCCAGCAGAGAGCCTTTCTGTTGCTCCTAGCAATCTAGTTATCTTGCTTCGTAGGGGCAAAGTAACCCATATACCCATAAGGATAGTCAGTATTATCGATAATGTAGTGCCAACCAAAACCACATTCATTAGCCAGCGCTGTTGTTCCTGGAATTGTCTGACCCCTTCCCTCATGAGAGCTTCTGCCCGTTGGATCATCTGCACCCTGTTATTATCAACATTTTCAGCATTAATTGACTTAACTAAAGCAGTAGCTTCGGTAATCTTGCCTGAATCTACAAGTCGGAAAACCTGTTGAGATAGTTGATGTATTTTCTCCCCTTCTGCAATGTAATTATCCAAAAGTTGTCGTTGTATAGTGTCTTGAGTTTGCTCCTTGAGCGCTGAACTATATTGACGAAAATTTTGATAGCCCTCTTGATAGGATTGCTTATAACTTACCTCTGCAGGAGAAATAACATAGGCTCGGACACTCCGCACCATTTTCGTAAGCCCATGAGCGATCAGGTTGACTTCTATTGGACAGCCTCTCTGTCCTAGGGTTGAAGAAGTGGTCGCAATTTGAGATTCAAATTCAAACGTTCTCATCGCGCTTGAATAAACAATTGCTCCTAATCCAATCATACAAATAATCGGAATTGAAGAGCCTAAAAAAATTCGGTGATTAATTTTTGTAAACATCTCGATATACTCTATAATTTATACTGGTTGACTTGGAAATTATAAAATCTAAATTATTTTCGTCCATCGTAAAAAAATCATATGAATTATATCATGTTCCTTACATTGCCCATACTAAAAAATATATCAAGTCCGGTTAATTACTTATAAACTAGTTTCAATGATATATAGTTTAAACCTATAATTTAGGATTGCCATGACGGAGCAAATATAATTGTAGGGTCTCGCTTCCGATCCTACTACTCGGCTTTTCTAAACTTGGAAAACCGAAACTTCTGTTTGTAATCCTTGGGCAGTATCATCCAATCGTTCCAGAGCATTATTCGTATCTCTTAGAGAGTCAGCCGTTTGTTGTGATGCTTCGCTTAATTGAACCATCGCCTCGCTGATTTGTTGAGCACTTTCCGATTGGTTTTCCACACGTTTATTTGCCATCTCAAACTGGGGAGTCAGGCTCTGCACTTGCTCAATTACTTTAGCAATTTGTTCACTAATCTTGCCGACATTTTCTACACTAGTACTGACATCTTTGCTAAATTTATCCATTTCCATCACCCCAGTTGACACCGCTGATTGCATCTCTTTTACCATGGTCTCAATTTCTAAGGTAGCTACTGCCGTTTGGTCTGCCAGCCGCCGAATTTCCCGAGCCACAACCGCAAATCCAGCCCCATACTCTCCCGCTTTCTCCGCTTCAATGGCAGCGTTGAGGGATAGTAAATTAGTCTGATCGGCTACTTTAGTAATAGTGGTGACAACGCTACTGATATTATTGGCTTTTTCATTCATCACCCCCAGTTTGGTAGAAATAGAACTAGTAGCATTGGCTAAGTGACGCATGGTATTTTCCATACGCATCAGGTCTTGTTGACCATGGCTAGCGCTATCAGCAGTAATTTGAGACAGCTGAGCGACTTGCTCCATAGTTTTCACTAATTGCCCAGAGGTATTGGCAATTTCTTGAGCTGTGGTTGTCACCTCGTTGGTGGAGGCTAATTGTTCGGTCATGGTTGCTTCTAATTGCTTACCAGAGGCAGCAATTTGGGTAGTGGAGCTAGTCATTTGGATCCCAGACTGTTGCACCTTATAGATCAATGAATTGAGGTTTTCAGTCATCTTTTTCAGAGATGCCAGTAATTGTCCAATCTCATCCGTTGAGGTAATTTCCACCTTGGTACTCAGATTACCAGCGGAAACCTCTTCTGCTAGATCTACTGCTTTGTTTAAGGAATTAACAATATCGCGGGTGACAAAAATTCCAAAACCTAGAGTAGCCCCAATGATTAAAATGAAAGCAATCAGTACGATTTTGATTGTACGTTGTTGGTCTTCTTTAGCAATATTCGCATAGTTTTGAGATAATGTAATGGCTTGCCGCAAGAGACTCCTCATTTCTGCTTTAAGTTCTTCTCGGGACTCTTGCATCCGTTCTGCCGCCAATTCAGCTTGTTCAGGTTGATTGCTAACAATTAACCTAAACGCTTGCTGAGATTGATCACCATAACGATCATGCATTGTGTTATATGAATCTAATTCAGATTTCAAATCTGACCAGCCTTCTTTTTGCTCTTTACTTAACGCTTTTTGGATTTCACGTTTGACGATGTTATCAACTTTTATAAGAGCGTCATGCACTAATCCATCCCGTCGGTTGAACTCCGCTCTCGCTTGAGTAAAAATGTTTCTGGCACTGGCGCTTTCTGTATATCGGTAATTAAATCGAAACGCCCGTTCAAAATTAACCCCCTGAGCAAGTTGACTTTCTTGCATTTCCGTCATGTGCTGGATTAGGGGGAGATCCTCTTCAGCTATCTTACCGATTTCATTCGCTAACTTTGACAGTCCTATCCAGCTAATTCCCCCCCCTAAAAGTATGGTCAAACCAGAGAAGATTAGTAGACCTAGTAGTTTAGTTGCAATTTTCATTTAATTCCAGATAGCCCCCGTTGCTATTAACTCTTCAGGTTTTGTAGTCGTTTAATTCGCTGTCGGATTACTGTAGCTTTAGCCAGCTCCCCACGATTTTCTTGAAGTAAAGCCAGATGAAAGAGTGCTTCGTAGGAATTCGGTTTCAGGTAAACCGCTTTCTGGAAGCATTGCTCAGCCTGCTCGTCATTGCCCAAGCCCTGATGGACTTCTCCGAGTAATACATAAGCCTCAGCACTAGTCAAATTTTGACTTAGGTAAGTTTGGCACAGTGTAGCCGCTTGCTCCAAACTTCCTTGATTGGCTAATCTCCTGGCTTTTTCAAGCAAGGATTCTTGTCCCTTTTCAAGCTCCCTTTGTAAACAGGACTGTTTGATTGCTTTAGACTGTCGATTAACCAGGGCAGAAGGGGAAGATGATGTTGTTTGGTCTTCCTGGTTTTGCCCCTTGTGCTTTTCCTGTATTGGATACAGAGAATGGATCAGCGTCACTGGGGACTTATGAGTCGGGAGTGACGATGAGGTTTCCCAATTTCTCCTGCGCCCCTGTTGAGAGTCCCTGGTCTGGCCTTCTCCAAGATGTTTCACCTTCTGATAGGCAAAAGCAAAGGGATAGCGAACGGACACAAATCGATTGGTAGTTATTACTCCTGTTTCAGCAGACCCCACAAACAGCAAACCTTTAGGCATTAATAAGCGATCTAAGAGTTCTATAGCACGGAAGCGGGCAGATTTATCTAAATAAATCAATAAATTGCGGCAGAATATAATGTCATAGTTGCTCTGAGGCTTGCCCAAGGGCTCTAGGATGTTACCATGCTTGAAATTAACCGTATTCCGCACCAACTGACATAATTCATAAACATCTGCTGTTTGCTTAAAATAGCGTTTTCGTTGCTGTAGCTGGTTGCCCCGAAAGGAATTCCTGCTGTAGAGAGCACGTCGAGCTTTGCGCAATGCTTCCTTGTTGATATCAATGGCATCGACCCGAAACTGATTAGGAGTCAAACCCGCATCCAGCAAGGTCATAGCAATGGAGTAAGGTTCTTCTCCAGTAGAACAGGGTATACTTAACACCCGCAGGATGGGGTGGTTGGGTTTGGGCAACCACTCAGATATGACGTAACGACTCAGAAACGCAAAGGGTTTTCTGTCCCGGAAAAACCAAGTCTCTAGGACAACGACCGTTTCAATCAGTGCTTCGAGTTCTTGAGGTGAGGTTTGCAGTTGCTGCAGATACGTTTGCTGATCCGGTAAGCCACAAGCCAATCTTCTGGTTTCTATCGCTCTAGCAATCTGTCTAGACCCAATAGTACTGCCATCCAAACCGATTTTCTTTCTCAGCAAAGCCTCGATAGTCGCCTGAATCATTACTATTAGTTCTTAGTTGTTAGTTAGTTGGTAGTTTTTGATTTTCTGCTCCAGTCATGCCTAGGACTATTATTTCCTGGTAAAATCCGGCATGTACTAGCAAAACCTGTAAGGGAGTAGCCAAAAAATAAAATACCAGATTTTAGCTTGTAGGGTGGGCAAAAACATTTTGGTTCAAATGAGTCTTATAGATAAGATAACTTTGCCCACCCTACTTTAATTGGTATTTTTTTTACATGCAAGTCCCTAAGTGTATCCATCTTTTCGGTGTATTGCTGATATATCTTGAGATTTGCAACTTTTGTAGCCCTTGGTTCCTAGCGGGGTGAATCCAAAGCTTCCTTTGCTTCTAGGGGTAACTTTGCCTATTCCTAGTTTTTTATGCTTGGCTATGTCCCCAGTAACAAGCGCCTTTGATTGGTTTCAATGGGTTGTGTCTGATGGGGTAACCGTATTTGTTAAGTGCTGCTTTCTGTCTTCCTCCGGGTCCCTTGCAAGTGACTAACAGGGGTTGAGAGGTTCTCAAGACCAAGGTCTCAATATCCCCAACACAAGCGGCATCAATCCAGTGCTGCTTAGGCAGTCCTAGTTTCGTCCGGTTGTATTTGGTTTGCGCTCCCGTTCCTGTGACCACAAGCTTGATTGATCGAAGTACCTTCACTAACTTGTTGCGAGTCGTATTCACCGCTGCTGCATCCGGTAATGGTTGCTTGGCTTTAGTTTTGATTTTCTGAAGTAAATTTGGTTTCTTTTTCAGAAAATCTTCTATAGATTTATTACCTTTCCGTTGATTACATTTTTCACAGGCTAAGCAGAGATTACTTACTCGTTCGCGTAGCGTCGGCTTTGCCGAATTACTTCCCCCTTTAGATTTTGGGTGAATATGTTCAATTTGTAACGGGATGGACTGCTTGCCACAATAGGTGCATTCTCTTCCCCATTTCTCTAGCAAGTACTCTCTAACTTCATAGCCAGCTAGCTCTCCTTGCTGGTACTGAATGCCATTAATTTCAGGGTTTGGCATTTTTTGAGTGTCAAACTTAACTCTTTCGACCCAAATCTCATTGACCGGGCAAAATTTTATCAATCGTTTTACCCAAGTATGAATAGTCAAAATCCTGTGTTCTAAACTAGGTGGGAGCCAGCCGTCTTTTCGTCTACGGTTAAGGAATCTTGGTTTTCTGTAACGGGTGTGACGATTACGTCTTCCGCGCCTTACAGCCTTTCTATACTCTAGTTTTTTCTTGATCAATTCTCCTCTGTGCTCTAATTCCATTCCCCAGATCACCTGATTGTTTTGGACTAAGGCAAATCCAGTTGTATTGCTACCAGGATCAATTTTAATGTGACATGGTAATACCACTGGATTATAGATCGCAGTTTTTAATATGATCGTGAAGGGATACATCCTAAAAACCGCCGCCTTACCTTTGTCTAGTAACCGACGAGCCTTCTTTGGGGAAATCGGGTTTAGTGGTCGTTTGTTTGTGTCAATAACAAGTACGTAATTTTGCATTGTTAAATGCCTCAAAACTGGTAATGTTTTCCTTGACAAGGTTGTAATGGCTTGTTGGGCTAACTACACATTTGCCTTTGTTTTAATAGTTAGCGATAGAGCCGGGAGCTGGAGGTCACTCCCGGGTATCATGACCAAAACAACGTAGGAACAAATCGCACCTTAGTCTGCATCCTAGCTGACAGTTCCCGGAGATTACCGGGAATTGCCTAGGCTTTGGCTAGGAGGTAATAAGTATATCTGTTGGGACTCCGATAACAAATACTCTAGCCGGATTCGTTGGATCATGCCTTTTTCATCCATAATCATTTCTCCTAAATAAGGAGCGTCATTCATTTGAACTCCGGCATCGACCAACTCAGTATCTGGTTTCTTTAAGGTTTCTGTGATTCGTTCTGACATCAAACCGAAGCAGTAATGAGTATTATTCTTAGCAACGTAATTGACCATTATAATCCGCGTGCTTAAGTGGGAGCGGCTGGGAGTACCTTGAATTAAATGGCACAGATCGATGACTGGCACAATTGCACCTCGGTAGTTAAACAAACCAGCCACATAGTCAGGAGCTTGGTGTATTTTTCGGAGGCTGACTCTGGGAATTACCTCCACGACCTGAGAACTATCCAGGGCATAAAGGTCATTTCCTACATAAAAAATCAACATTAACATCGGTTAATTGGTGGGAATTTATATAACGATCTTGCTAAGAGTATTGTTTTTAAGTGATAGGGGATAGTCTTTTCTTCTTTATTTAACATCATTGAGCCTCTAAATTTCTGAGTGCTCAAACCCCTAATTAGCTTTTCTGAACTAGATTATGAAGTAAATGTGAAATAATGGTCAAAATGTGAAAATAATCTGCTATTTCTGAAAAAGTTATGAAAAAGTTATGAAAAAAATGTGAACTAAACCAGCCTAATACTTCCCCATCTACCTTAGTATCGCTCCTAGGTAGAGTGTCTATACTTGTGTCCAAAATATGATCTAGGCGCAAAGAAAGCATTTGTACTGGGATATGTCCCTCAAATTAGCGAGTTTTTCTACCCATGCTTCCGTTGGACTTGGAGCAAGCAGATCGACCCTAGCCTTCTACACGCAATTACCCTCAGAATTCAAGACCTTCACTCTTAGTTCACGCTTCTAGGGGCTATAACTATTGCGTTGCAATGGTTTCAGGAGTTCGCCATCGTTTGCCCCCTCTTACCTGAAATCCATATCTGTCAAGGGATTTGAGCACTTAAGATTTACTTTATAAATTAGCTCTTACTCACATCTTGCACCATTCTCAATCAGCTTGGTTCATGTAGGGTGGGCAGTGCACCAGACAGATAATGAAGCTTGCAAAGCGCGTTGGTAGGCACTGCCCACCCTAAGATTAATCACTTTATAAATTAGCTCTTAAGTGCTTTAATTATATTAAACTTAACAGCTGATAGCTGATAGCTGATAGCTGATAGCTGATAGCTGATAGCTGACAATTTGATTGACTAATAAATAACTGAATTATGAAGTTGGTTTTTGAATGGCTGAGCAAAGTCTGGAACATCGTCTTAAAGGTGTTTACCACCAAGCTGTTTCAGCTGGGCACCCAAGAGTTGTCTCTGATTATGATAGTCCAACTCATAGTGATGGCTATCGTTACCTTATATATATCTCGTAAACTTCAGGACGTGATTAAGCGTCGGGTGCTAACTCGCTTCGGGTTAGATCGTGGGACTCGCGAAGCATTGTCCTCCCTGATCGGCTATGTTCTAACTGTCTTAGGATTTTTGATTGTTCTGCAAACGGCTGGGATTAACCTCAGTTCCCTGACTGTTTTTGCAGGGGCAATGGGTATTGGTTTAGGCTTCGGACTTCAGAATTTAACCGCCAACTTTATCAGTGGTCTGGCGATTCTGTTTGAAAAACCAATTAAGGTGGGAGACTATGTCAAAGTTGATGACCTGTCAGGAACTGTAGAAAAAATCTCGATTCGCTCCACCACTATCCGCACCAATGATGGGGTGTTTGTTATTGTTCCAAATACTAGTTTCCTGGAAAACAATGTGGTTAACTGGAGTTATGAAGACCCCAGAGCTCGGCTCAGAATTCCTGTTGACGTTCCCGATGAAAGCGATCCAGTCATCGTGACAGAAGTACTGTTAGAAGCGGCTCGCAAAGAACCAGAAGTTTTACCATCTCCTGCTCCTGAAGTATATTTTAAAGGGTTTGGAGACGGCATGGATTTTGAACTCTTAGTATGGATCGACAATCCCCCAAATATGGAATCAATTCAGAGTAGTTTGTATTATCTGATAGAAGAGCAACTTCGTGAGCAGGGAATCGAGCACGCCGAGCCTCAGAGAGACCTGTATATCCGAAATCTGAAGGACTTAGAATTTCTGCTACAAAAACCTCAACAAACTGGTGCTGGTAACGGCTCATATTCTCAGGAAGAATCCCTTTCTAACAAAGCTGTACCCGCTGCCAAAAAAAACAAAGTAAAAGCAAACTCTAGAGGAAAATTGACCCTGCGAGATCTCTTGCGGAAGGTGAGTTACTTTGAAAAGTGTAGCGATAGCGATCTACGACATATAATTCAGCAAGGATATCGTCAAATGCTCAAAGCAGGGGATATAATCTGTGAAGAAAACGACCCAGGGGATTCATTTTATATTATTCTATCTGGCTTAGTTGAAGTTTTTGTGGAATCGATCGGAAAACGGGTTGCCACCCGCAAGCCAGGGGAATTTATTGGAGAGATGTCTTTGCTTCTGGGTACCCCCCGTACGGCTACCCTTCGCGCCCTAGAAGACACGATTCTGTTTGTGGTAGACCGGGAAAATTTAAAGAGTCTTTTAGCAAAGCACAAAGATTTAGCTGACCAAATTTCCGAAGAATTATTCACACGTAAGGAGACCCTAGAGCAATTAGGAATAAAGGTAGGTGGAACACAGGAAAAACAGACTGGTACCAATCAGATTCGCCAACGCCTTCAATCGCTCTTTGGGATTTGACAGGGTTGTTGGAATTGATTTTACAGCTGGGTTTCCAAGTTTGGGTGCATCTAGCTTTTGCAGAAAAAATTATATAGCGCTTTTTATCCTCATGAGGTACACATATTTTTTTACCTCTTCCCTGTTCCCTGTTCCCTGTTCCCTGTTCCCTCTTCCGAAGTCCCTGCTCCGAACGCGCCCCGCGTGGCCTACGGCCTCAGTCCCTGCTCCCTAAAACCAAAAAAATTGTACCTTACTAGATTAAAAACCGCTATAACACCCTTGAGGTAAGCATTAACAAAGTCGAAGTTTTCCTTGGGGTTCATGGTTTCTGAAAGGGTAGTGAAAGAGCGAATATCTGAGAACATGATCGCCATTTCTTTACTGACGTGATTCCCCAGCTCTACATCAAGAATAGTTTCTTTTTTAAGAAAGTTAAGATATTCAAAGGGAACAAATCGGCTATAGGACGTATTGGTTTTTTCTAATTGCTGGTGAGCTTCTCGCAAGAGTTTATGTTGTTTTTATAATTCCCGATAGGACTGTTTAGGTTGGTGGTGAAATTTTCATTCAAACTCCGACCCTCAGTCTGGATAATGGGGCAGTGATCACTGCTAAAAGTCAGAGTGATGCTTCAGCTGGTGAAATTAGCTTAGATGTGGACACCCTAGCATTAACCAATGGTGCTCAGATTTTTACCTCTAGCTTCAAGGGTGGTGATGCCGGTAGTATAGCAGAAGTCAAAAGTCAGAAGTCATTTGTCAGAAGTCAAACTCTTGCGCTTACAAAGGGTGTGAGACTTTTGTCATGTCCTAACTGCCCTGGCGACTGCTATATTACTATCAATGCTTCTGAAAACATCACTCTCTCTGGTATTGACCCTACCTACAACAAGCGATTAGCGAGAGTTGGACGAAACAGGATTGACCCAGATGGGCCAGCTAGTGCGATCGCATCTCAGGCAACCCAAACAGGCAAAGCGGGTTCTCTTAACCTGAATACCAAGACATTTAGCGCTAGCGGACGCGCATTGGTAACAGTGAGCAGTAAAGGTACCGGTGTTGCTGGAACCTTGAACATCTCTGCTGATACCATCCAACTCGACAATGGTTTCCTCAATGCTGAAACCTCTGCTGGAGACCAAGGGAATATTACCCTCTCTAATGCCAAACTAATTTTCTTACGCAACAACAGTGAGATAACGACTAATGCCAGGGATACTGCTACTGGTGGCAATATCACTATTACTACTGATTTTTTACTGACATCAAAGGGTAGTAAAATCAGTGCCAATGCTATTTTAGGACGTGGGGGAAATATCACGATTTCGGCCATTGGAATTTTTAGCGATCGCACTAGTAAGATTACCGCTTCTTCCCAACTTGGTATTGATGGCAGCGTTACTCTCAATACTCCAGAGGTTAACCCCGCCCAAGCCTTAGACAAGCTACCTGTAGATGTAGTAGATACCAGCAATCAAATCATCACCGATTGTGCAGCAAACAGCGGCAATAGTTTTTTAGTTACCGGAAAAGGAGGAATCCCCGCTAACCCAGCTGGGGTGTTGCGGGGTCAAGTGGTGGTACCGGATTTGCGGCTGATGGTTGATCAAAGCAGTACACAATTAAGCAATAGGAGAAGAAGCCGGAGTTGGAGGAGAAGGAAATTAGGGTATAACAGCCCAGATCAGGCACAACCAATGACTAAAAAGAAATCACCTATCATTGAAGCCCAAGGATGGATAATTAATCAGCAGGGCATTGTGGAGTTAGTTCCTTATCCTGCCCAAGGTAACTATAGTAGTTGGAATAGTAGTTGGAATTATCCATGTTTTAGGAAGTAGGGAGTAGGGAGTCGGGAGTCGGGAGTCGGGAGTCGGGAGTCGGGAGTCGGGAGTCGGGTGAAGAGTGTGGCAAGTGTGGAGAGGGTAACTTCAGTGTACAAAAACTAACTATAGCGAGCTTTTATCATAGCTATGAGGTACACATAATTTTTTACCTATTGCCTATTGCCTATTGCCTATTGCCTCTCCTCACCAAAACTTTTTCAGCAAGCCCTAACTAGAGAGAAATGCTTCCACCTCAGCTAATGTAGGTTGAGCTGCGATCGCACCAGGCTTGAGAGTGGTCAGTGCGCCTACTGCACTGGCATAGGTAACCACATCTTTGGCAACGGTTGGATCACTCAGACTAGACCGGTCACGGTGGCAAAGTTGATAAATAATGCCACCAGTAAAGCCATCTCCGGCACCGGTTGTATCCTGCACTGCTACAGAAAATGCTGGTAACTTCCCTTCGTTTCCTCCCAGATAGTAGGCGCAGCCTCGTTCCCCGGCTGTGACTAATACCCCTTTGACCTTATCCAGCCGTTGTGCGATCGCTTTTGGATCAGCAGTGCCAAACAAAAACTCTCCCTCCTCATCAGTCAGTTTCAGGAAGTCTGCTTGCTGGATCATGTCTTGAATAATTTCAATGGCTGTGTTGGCATCATTCCAAAAGACCGGTCGCCAGTTCACATCTATAAATATAGAGACCTGGTGTTGTTGTGCTAACTTAACTGCTTGGTTAATTGCTGCCTTACTGTCGGGATAGGCTAATTCCAGAGTCCCCAATACCAAAAACTTAGCTTCCTTAAATAGTTCAGTAGGCAAGTGATCGGCTTGAAGTCGTGTATCAGCGAATTCTGTGGTGTCGATATCACCAAATCCAGCAAAACTGCGATCGCCTGACGCATCTCGCACCACATAGACGATCCGTGTGGGAGCTGTACCATGACGCTGTACTCCCGTGCCATCGACACCAACGTCCTTTAACAACTCTACCAGTGTGTCTCCTGGCTGATCTTGACCAATACAACCGATAAATGCAGTGGGTATACCCAGCTTTACTAAAGCACAAGCAGTATTCGCTGGTGCGCCACCGGGATAGTCTGTCCAAGACTCCACCTGTTCTAGGGGTTTTCCTGGCTGATTAGACAAACGGTCAAACAACATTTCACCAGCACAGATCACCTGGGGACTTGTCATGAGGCTATTCCTTACCTACCAAACGTAATTGAACGGTGATTCGGGCAGTCTCGCCCATCTTCTCACAAGGAAGTGGCGCGCAAGTATTTCACCCAAACTGACATCAAATTATACTGTAGCTTTATTATTATCTACTGACTAATTAACATAATCGGACTTATTGGTATTTTAAATTATCTATATCCGCAATAGTTTTAAGCAATAGTTTTAACTCTGGTGGGAAGTAGTTCTATTAGTTGAAATGGCAGCAATCAGAGTTATTGGTATTTAATTTTTACCTCTAATTCCCTTTGAAATTCACTTTTTATTGTTTGTGATTTTGTCGATAAAAATAACAGGAAGTTAAAGACTGACTGCAATGGTAAGGTGTGATTCGTTCGTTGGGCAAAGTACGCTATTTGTACTCGTAAATAAAGACGATAAAAATCGATTAATTCAGCGTTTTTATGAACGGAACAGCTAAAAGCGATTGGCCGTAGGCGGGGCACTATACATTACTGGCTTGCAGTGATCATTGATTTTCCTGTCGTCTCTTGTTAACTTTTTGAGGCGACAAAGATAACAAAAGCCATATTTGCCGATGACGATAAAATAGGTATACTTATTAATAAGCGATCGCATTCCCCGTCAATGGTGCGATCGCTAAGTGGAGGATTACTCCAGTTCAATGTCATATTCATTCTAACCATGGAAAATAAGCAATACGTAACTCACTGTCCTTTCTACATTGGGGACATTAAGGCTGATGGTTTCAAGACGGAGTCTGGAGATTACTTGATGTCTCAGACTGGTTCTGCTGAAACCATCGGAGAAGATGAATCTTACGCCCGGCGTTTTTTGCGCTCAAAAGCCTTCAAAGATATATGGGGCAAGGGTTTTACGCCCGGCACTTTTGAGGTTTTAAACCCAGAGCAACTAAAAGGGCAGACTCGTATCAGTGGATGGCCTCCGGTCATAGTTGGGCTTTACTGGCATAGTCGTGGAAACAAAGGCAACAAAAGGGCTTTTGCATTGACTAACGGATTGATCATAGATGCATTAGAGGAAAGGATTCGTGAAGCTTTCGGTGATACGACTACAATCACCGAAAGAAATGAAAAGCTTTCTGAATACGTAAGTTTCTTAGAAGCTGAGAACACCGATCTAAGAAACAATAGCGAATGCTGGCAGTATATCAACCAGGAACTAAATCAGCAATTGGAAGACCTCTGTGAAGGCATGGCTGAACCAGACCATCTAGAGGCAGAAAATGCTCGCCTATTACGAATACTGCGAGAACATGGAATCAATCCCTATTCCCCGCAGAACTACATTTAATCAATCACATCCTACCATTGCACTCCACACCCCGGCAGTCGCTGGGGCAAGTCATTGGTACAGCGATCGCGGTAAGGAAAAAACCTTACCACCCAGTCCCAACAAGGCTACATAAAACCCAACAAAGGTAGTGGCTAACCCCGACTACTTCCTGAGTTCCAATGATGGGTAGGTGACCCAACCGAGTCACCTACCCAGTACCAACGACAGACAGCGACCAATCGGTCGCTTAACCTAGTTCCACTTTCAGGCTGTAGTCCCAACGGACGACCTACCCACTTCCAACACAAGAACAAATAAAGCCCAACTAATATTAAGTGTCGTTATCTTTTCGTTATTTCCTAACAGTAGGAAAACAGATAATGATTTGACGTCTTAATTCCGTTAATCGGATTTATTGGTATTTCTTTTTTGCTTCTAATTCCCTTTGAAATTAACTTTTTGTTATTTTTTATTTTGTCGGTAAAAATAACAGGAAGTTAAAGACTGACCGTAATAGGAAGTAGTTCCGCTGTCGGAATTATGTCAACGGAACAGAGTCGAGTTCTGTAAGTAGAAGTAGTGTCGATGGGCTAATTTTGGGAAAGCGTCTTGAGTCATCCAAGCTAGATGTAATCGCATTACTCATTCGGGCTGTTGCCCTAAGGTTGTTTTCTGATATAGCAGACAAAGTGGTCTCAGAGCAAAGGGTGTTGTAGATAGTAGCTACACCTTTTACAGGACTTATACAAAAACCTTAGGTGAAATATAAAGTCACTTCCTCTAACATTACGCCTAATCCGAATTACAACCCTTATCCAGCAAAATGTCAGTAAATTGAAAAACTAAGGCTCTTCCGTACTTGTTATGCTAAATTAACACTTTGCCAAAGGGAGCAGGGAGCAGGGAGCAGGGAGCAGGAGGAAGAGGCAGTATTCAGAAAATTTTATTGTTAAATAGCCTCATAACCCTTGTATAGTAAAGGTTTCGGTGTTTTTTAACTATAAATTTAGCATAGTAGGTACTGAAGAACCAAAACTAAAAAATGATGAAAACCCAATCTCGACAAATGAATTGGTCTTCATCGTTTTTTTGCAGCTAATATGATATTTTACATCATTTTGTCAATTTAATAGAAATAACATTTGCAACCACATCGCTAATATAACAGCGAAGGATATCTGCAAGCATAACGATATCATACAGGTGCAAGTAATGTTGTGGATAACCATGCACACAACATATTGAATTCCGATGAACTAGCATTTCGCAAAATTTCGCTTTATCATCAATACCCAATAGTGGAAAAAGGAGAGGAAAAACCTCTAAAATCCGTTTGAGCAATTCTTCATCCACAATTTCACTAGGGCGACCAATTAGGGATAATGCTGTTGAACTAAATCTGACAGTCACCTATCCGACTTAGTTCAACAGTTCTAGTCCCGATTGCATGGTTGGAGGATGGTGACTAAAATCGGCTTATGGTAGAACTTTTATTTGTGCACACCCCCTTTCTATTTTGATAGTAGAGCAAGGCTTCTATCGTCATTACCCCAAGGCGTTGCCCAAACTTGAGGATCTTCTAGGAATTGAGTTAGCTTATCGTTAGTTAATTTATCTTCTCGAATTTCATTGAAAAAATCACTAATCGCACCTGCGATCTTCTTTCCATCTGTACTCACTAACTTCTCAGCTGTGCCGTCTGTAAACGCAGCTACTCCAGTTATATTACGACTAGTTACAAAGCCGTAGTGGATATTTTTACTTCTGATATTTTCGGTAACAAAATTAGTTCTATTTTCAAATTCGCCTTTCCCAATAGGACCAACTAATTGGAGTGATTGGTTCTTTTCTATAACGATAAATCCATCTCCAACTTTTAACCAAAACAACCGTTGTTTGCCTAATACAGCAACAAGCAATGTACATTTTAATGAATCTATTGGATACCCTTCTTCCTGCGAAAGTTTCTTTAAAGATGAAATAGCTTCTTTGATAAATCCATGAGCATAGTTTACTGTATCATCAGATTCCGTAAATTCCTCTTGATCGAGTAATTTCCTTTGAATAGCCTCTATATTTTTAGATTTTATAGCTGCGCGTAAATGCTTGGTGACTTCTTGGGAGCCGAGATGTGAATTAGGTGCGCTACCAGCACCATCAGCAACCAAAATGGCTGGTCTTGGATCGAGCACAGCTATAGCAGCATCTTGACAAGGGGTAGGAGGATCATCTTTAAGGTGTGAACGTCCGACTGCTTTGCCATAAACTTTCTTCCAATTAACCAGCTCAGCATCTGTAGACGTTTCCGATGAATCGGAAACTTTGCTTATTTCCTTAGCAGCAGCCTTAGAGTCTAACTCGTCACTTTGATCTTCTTCACTCAATTCTTCTGTCTCTTCCTGAATACTCAAAGCCATAGAACTAGATTCTGAGGCTACAGTTTCTTCTAGATTTTCATCCTCGTTCGAGTTTTCAACATTCTCTGTCTCCCTTGCGTAAAGTTCGAGCTCATCGTCTGAAGTATTTTTGTCATCAGATTCTTCATTATTATCTTCATTAGCCAAATCTTCTACTGCCATATATCCTTGATAGCCTTCAGACTTGATCTCCTTAATATTAATTTCAAAATATTTATTTAAAGGCGATTTGATTTCATCATGCTTTTGTTCTTTAATAAAATCACGGTGAATTTCTATGTCATCGATAAGTTCATTCAGGGCATCTTTATGTTCTAACTGTTCCTGGAATTCGATCAAATCATCCAAGCTGATGTAGTAGTAATGCCCAAAAGACTTTCTAGTTCTTGCAGTATTTGAGGATGTTATTGCTTGGGCAGCAATTAAGTTAGACGAATGTTTATGTAATAAACTACTAAACTCTTCGTCATTAAACGGAATAGATTTAGATTTGCTTTTACTTTTGTTCATAACTATTTGCCATGAATCTAAAATTTGAGTAATGATCCTAGAGATGAAGCAGTTAGAGCAATGAAACATAGGACTTGATAATTGTAAAAAATGGTGTTGCTCGTTTGCTTGTTCAGTTTATACGATATTTATATTTGAATATTTTCCCAACCTCTTGTCGAAGGTACATCAATGTAATCAACACCTGGAGTGGAAAGGCTAACTTGTGCCATGCTGGCGGAAAGCCATTTGAAGAAGTCCCGGAATCTATATCCATCAAGCCTTTTGGGTGGACGGTTGGATGGACAAGCCAGTGCAAGTTTTCTCAAATTGCAATGATCTCCAATACCAATACCAAAGACTAAAAACTTGTCGCTTTCACCCAGTCGCCTCAGTTGATTCGCTGCTTGTGGATAAACCATGTCATCAGTGGGTTCACCATCAGTCATGATTACGATCCAGGGTTGGTAATATGGAACACCATTTGCTTTGTACTCTTGTTTTCGAGCCTCTAAGACTTTAATAGCTCTGAGGATTGCAGAGCCCATAGATGTTGCACCACTAGCTGTGAATACAGGTGTATTCACTTTAGAAATAGATTGAATTGGAATAAGTTCAGTTACGGTAGTCCCAAACGTGATAACTCCTAGTTCCACAGCAAAACAGGCAAAGTCATCTAGGCAAACTTCTTCAATAAACTGGTTAACACCTTTGTTTAACTGTTCAATCGGGTCACCGTGCATACTGTAGCTAACATCTAACAGCAACATACATGCGCAACGCGCTGATGGATTTTCAATCAGGTCATAGTTATAGTTGTTAGCGGCCATTTCATACTCCTTGTTTTTACACTGTGTTTTTGGGTTAACTATTAGTTCGATGAAGATCTAGACTGACTACTTTTATCTTGGCTATACTTAGGATGAGAGGGACGTATTTCTTTAGTGTTGTGGCCTTCATCCATTGCCCAATAGTACCTTTTTAGTACTCTTTCCCACTCTGTAATAGATGCTCGATTAGAAGGATCATTTACACCATTTTTTAAAGTTCGGATAAAAAGACTTTTAACGTTAAACGTTAGATGGCTCCAGATGGTATACCAAGGGCCAGATGGTAATGCACCTTCTTGACCTGGGGCAGGATTACCTTTTCCATATGGAAAATTACCCTTCCTCAAATTTTCAATAGGGTTTCCACCTCCTATCTGACTGTAAGGATGTAAACCTAGCATAAAACATTGAAACATCAAAATAGCTATTGAGAACAAGTCACTCTCAACAGTTCTAGTCACACTTGAAAAGTCCTGGCCATGATGCTCAATTGGTGTCATTTCAGGTCTTCCAACTGGACACCGGAATATCTTTGACCTACTAGTTACCTGATAGCTATCAGTATCAATCAGATATGTCTTATAAGTTTTAGGATCTGCTAGTACATTTCCCAAATTAACATCCCCAATATAAATTCCTCTCTCATGAAGCTTTTTAGTAGTTTTCAAAAAATTAAGCAATATTTTAACTATGCCAGTTCTATCAATACTAGGGAAGCTTTTAGGATAGAGCATTGCATGTGCAAGTTTACTCAAAGGTTCTCCCTGAGCTCTTTTCATCGCATACCCAACCCACTTACCTTGGTGATCAAAAACTTCTATTTGTGGCCAAGTTAAATAAGGCTCTTTAATAAGATCCGACATTTTTATTTGAGTAGTTATTTTTTCTCTCAACTCTTTTCCTTCTTTTTGGAGCTTATTTGGAGCAAAAACTTTAACCACGATGTTAGGATTTTCATGAAGAATAAAGACGTTACCCTGTCCACCACTGCCAATCTGTGTACCTAGTTTTCTCGGCTGTCTATTCGCATCATAAACAATAGAATTTGACATTTTTAAAATCACATTAACGACTTGGTCAAGATATTTAACTTCAAGAAAATTGTTATAATTATTACCCTAAATTTCTAAGGTACATTTCACATATTTAATTTCTAAGTAATCAGAGTAAAAATGATATATAAAATTATAGCTATTATAACAAAACCAATAATTTTACTGCAACCAGGACTAGATGATGACGATATTTAGGACATTCCCACCGATATCCTAGTGTTGCACTTTTATGGAAATGAATATCTCTACCGCAGTCACACTTTCCAGCTAAATGAGGCATTTGAATCGGGTGCATCTCACTTTTGCAATTAGACAAAAATTCTAATAAAATTACCACACTGCCTACACTACCCACTCTGCCTAAAATCCCCACGCTTCCGAAACTTACGGCACTTCCCTTCTTTTTTACAAAGATGAGATGCACCCTTTGAATCTCCATCTAAAAGTTTTGCTTTATAAATCTTGGCGGGAAAAAAGAGTTGTCATAACCCTAAATCCATCCCAAATTAACCCATTAACTGCGCCTAAGGGGGACGTACCGCTTGGTAGATGTCCCTCAGGTGCTTCTTTTGTGAAATTTAGTTCTCGCCAATACAACCATTTTCCTCCTTTTCTCCATTTAACGTAATCACCAAACTTTGTATAGTTTTTACCAAGTTTGTTATAAATACGCTTTTGAATACTAAAACCAAACCTTCCATCACTATAACTTACCCAAAGACGATCAATGGTACGTAGGTCTGTAGAGGGTATTTTAGCAATATTTTCATCATTAAGCCAACCGATGCTTTCTTGTCCAGCAGCCTTTAACATTACTTGGCCTGTTTCCTTATCAGCCTCTTGCCACATCCCTCTTGCTAGTAAATATTGGAGCTTAGTGTAATCAATTCCTTTTTTTGTAAGTAAATCAATCTTGGGTTTTGAGCTTTTTGATGGTAATTTTTCTTTGGACTTAATTTCTGAACTTTTTGTCGCAGGGAATTTCTTCGGTGAAGAAGTTATAGTTTGCTGTGGTACAATTGCTTTTTCAATTAAGTTTATATCTTCATCCCTGAGTCTCAGAGCTTGCTGTAAACGCTTCAATTGTTTACGAGTTTTATGATCAAGTGGATAATTATTTTTTATGGTTTTTTCAAAAACTTCCCGATAATGACTTATTTTTTCTTTTCGCAGTCGATAAGGTTCAAGAACTTCATCTTCAATTGTTTTTGCGTGTCTGTTGGATAAACCAAGATTTTTTCTGATATGATTTAATGCTTGACGATTAATAAACTGAAGCTCTCCATTATCCTCACGAGCAATTACTTCAACTTCTTTGCGATACTTCAGCCTAATATCTTCTTTGGGTGATAGAGCTAAAAAAATACGAGATTTATCCGAATAAAAAGAGTATAATTGCGGTGTCATGCAAGGAGATACTTCTAGCACTTTTTCCTTAGCATACTCGTGTAACTCATCTACCGAAATTTTACCATCCCCATCCAAATCACCCGCTCCTGTTTTCAATCCTTCAACTAAGTAACGGCTATAAACTGATAGCTCTGAACCTTCTTGTTCAAAAGAATATTCAAGGGTATTGGAAGAGGTGAGAATAGCTCGTCCTCTACCACCTAATTGCCCAAGATCCACAGTTTCATCACCTTTCATTCTCATTCCCTTGGGAAAGGCTCCACTAAAGCAACAATCCAGAATCACTATTTGTCGCTTACAGAAGCTATTTTCCATTTCAGTACGCACATCATTGGAGGAAAGAGCAGTAGGCGGTATCAACTTTCCTTTTTGTTTGCGAGTATCAGACGTTGCAAAGTAAAGATTACCCTTTTCATCCTTGATACCATGACCGGAGAAATAGAATAGGACTAAATCATCTCGGTGGCGGTTGGCAAACAAATGGTAAATAGCTTCAGCTATTTGTTGCTTATCTGGATTTAATAATAGGGTGACATCTGCTTCATTAAAACCGCCTATTTTTGGAGTTTGCAATACCAACTTCATTGCCTTAGCATCTTTGGTAGCACTAGGCAATGGACTTAGCTCTGATCTATATTTACTAATTCCAACTAACAGTGCTATTTTTTTTGCCATCTGTAGCTCCTTATTCTCCAATAAAGTCCTGCGCAGCTTTTATTGCTGCCAACAACTCGGCTTGATTACTGGCTTTGACTGTTAGACTTTTACCATTAGCTGTGACTTTCAATTCAATTACTTTCCCCCGCAATCGATCACTCATAAATCTCATCAGAGACTTGAAATTTTTTAGATTGACCTCAGCTGTCAACACCCCCAATAAAAATCCTCCTAAACTTTTTGTGTGTTTTTCCAGATTTTCTATTGGTGCAAGACGTGCATCTTCTACTTCAACCTCTTGTTTAATATCTTCCAGGAGATATTGTGTTTCCTCTTGCAGTCTTTCATCTTCCAAAAGTTTATCCGAAAGTGTTAACTTGACCAGAACGATTGACATAGGACTTACTCTTATAAGTTTTCTTTCAAAAATACTCAGCTTAAGGCTTTGGAAGTGAGCCGCTCCGGGAGCATGTCACTTATGCAGAACATTTGTATATTAGCTATAGCCCCCTCATGGGTTTAAGCTTGCTCTGATGCTAAATAGTTCATCTGTTCTGCCACTTTGATCTACTCCCAATTTGATCGGAACTTGGAAGACACGGGGATTCTAGTATTTGTAAGGCATGGGTTTTACCTTTTACTGTAATAAATTTCAATCAATACATTTATAGAATGATCTAACCCGGCTTGGCAGTACCCTTGAGGGTACCTTTTCAGCAGTTGGTCATTGTCTTGATGCAATAGCGAGTGGGGGGAACCCCCTTTGGCTGCTTAGGTGCGCTTTCCGTAGGCGAATTAAATTCGCCACGGGTCGCACCTCTGCATCGCTATGATGGTATAACCTTCAGGGGTGACAACCAGGCTAAAAATGCTTTGGGGTAAGCTTTTCAGCCATGCTATTCCAAAAAAGATTGGGTCGATTGACAGGTTAATTAACGCCCCTATTTGCGATGGCCAAGTCTAGAAACCTAATTTTTTCGTTGGTCAAGTTCAATTGCTATGGGTTACGCTGGGGACATCTTATCAAAGGCAAGCCAACTGAAACCCTTGCTAAACAGAGCTTACAGGCTAATTTTCACCCCCTCAGTGGCATAACTTAGCCGTGATTATCGGTTAAGGTCGAAATTAAAAGGGAGCATTTCACTTATGCAGAGCATTTGTAGTAAAGCTATAGCCCAAATACAGCGATTTGCAATTTAGTGATGTAATACCAAATCCGTTTGTCAAAACCCCTTTATAAAAATTGACCAAATCTTTGTATGCCAAGAATCTATGGCTATGCAGATAAGGGGGGTGTGGGAACAGGATTTGGTATAATAAGATACTTTACCCTGAGATTATGAGTTATAGTGTTTAGCTGACTAATCTTATAACTTTCACTAATCATTATTCTTGATTTAGTTAGATAAAGTCGTGATATAAATCACATAAACTGGTGAAGTTAATTACTGCATTCAGTGACTGGATGTTCTGAGGTGAATTAGCCCAGCTTCTATGTGTTCTTTATTCCCATGGTGCTTAACCTCATAAGGACAGGGTTCACTACTGTTATGTGCGATGCCCTAATCCAACCCTATTCCGGGCATTCTTCTCGACAGTCATTGGAAGTGTGTTCAAGACTGAGTATAGGGTTCGCTCAAGCGTCTTTATGACCAAGTAATGGTGAAGTGCCTTGAAGGGGGATTATCGGTATTTCAGTTCGCCTATAAACGCAATAGTTTTAAGCAATAGTTTCACAGCTAGTAGAAAACTTGATGCAGGTAAAACTCTCTGGGACAAAGCTAAGCCTATCCTTCTTAAAGTGGCAGATTGGTTCGGTGCTGCTGCTGCTTCACACATTATAGGTTTGTAGAAGTGACTGCGATCGCGCCTATAAGCCTACAAACGAAAAGCGTTGCCTAGAGGGGCTTTAACAGTGCGGGGGCGGAACAAAATGATACACGTATTAGTAGATTCACAATTGGCCGACGAAATCCCTGAAGCTACTGATAATAAAGGTTTATAGCGGTTGTCGTCCGGCTACAACTAGGGTAGAATGAATACGATAAGCGACCGCAGCTGTTTTTGTGCGAAAGGGCTGCGATCGCTGAAAAAGTGAACCGAAATGTAACAAGATCGTAACATGTTGACACTCCCCACGATTAGAAATCGGGGGATTCTCGGTTCAGCGAGCCAACTTGCTCAACCAGGTCGGAACCAGGAAGAGTAGAGGTCGAGTCTCCCCGAGCGTTGATATAAGTTCCGGTGTGCCC
>NZ_JAAHGN010000220.1:0-8610 GCF_010672485.1 Moorena sp. SIO2C4
TCCCGTGCTACGGTGAGAATGTCGTAAGGCTTACTTACCTAAATGGAGCAATAAGGCTCACACCATAACGCTAGTTTGGTGTTGGGACGGGGCTTTCAAGGTGCTGAACTAAATTCCGCACACAGCCCCTCATGAATTGCGACCCACAAAAAAAAGAATCCAGAACTTTTGGTGATCCGCATTTGTTTGTTGTAAAATAGGCTGATGATAGTCAGAGAAGCCAAGCTTTTAAACGGGTCTAAGGCACAATACCAAGCAATAGACTCAGCCATAAGAACTGCTCAATTCATTAGAAACAAAGCAGTTAGATTATGGCGCGACGAGCCGGATGTAAATAAGGCTCGTCTGTCTGAGCTGTGTAAAGAACTGGCACGCGCATATCCTTTTGCCAAAAAGTTGAACTCAATGGCGCGTCAGGCATCGGCACAGAGGGCTTGGAATTCAATCTCTAGCTTCTATCGTCGCTGTAGAGAGGGATCCAAAAAGAAAGGTTATCCTCAGTTCAAAAAGCATTCTCGCAACGGCTTTGCCGACGCTGCGCGAACAGTTGAGTATAAAACTACGGGCTGGAAGCTATCAGAGGATTGTTTAACGATTAATTTCACCGATGGTTTTCAAGCAGGTACGTTCTCTCTATTCTGTAATCATGAAACCAGAGAGGACTTATTTAGGCTAAAAATTAATCGGGTGAGAGTGGTTAGACGAGCTGATGGTTATTATGCTCAATTCTGTTTTGATGTTAATCGTAAAGAAGCGGGAAACTATACAGGGAACTTTGTAGGCATTGATTTGGGATTGAAGTATTTCTACAAAGACCAAAACGACAATGGTGCAATATATCCTAAGTATTTAAGAAGAGCACAGAAGCGAATTAAGAAACTACAGCGACGGTTGTCCAGAAAGTTTGTTAAGGGTAAGAAACCTCAATCCAACAACTACCACAAAGCCAGAATTAGACTCGGTAAGGCACATTTGAAGGTTCAAAGACAGCGTAAAGACGAAGTCTTCGCAGCTCTCGGAGCTTGCATCCGAGAGAACGAAGACTGGGCGGTGAAGCTCGCTCGGTGCGTAGTCCACTCTAATGATGTGGTTGTCTACGTTGGCGCTAGCCTGCCGACGCTAGGAGGCATAGACCTAAAGATACAAAACATGGTCAAGAATCATCATCTGGCTCAGTCTATTTCTGATGCTTCGTGGTATCAATTCACTCAATGGTTAGATTATTTTGGCAAGGTTTGGGACAAGACAGTGATTGCTGTTGCCCCTAACTATACCTCCCAAGATTGTTCAAATTGTGGTCATCGAGTGAAGAAATCACTCAGCACTCGAACTCATCAATGCCCTAAATGCAGGGAGCATCCCATTTTTGCCCATAACACTTTCAATTATGTTTTTAAACCCTAGTACTCTCGTTAGTTTGAGCCATGGATTTGCCAAATTGGGATGCTCCCTAAATGCAAGACAGAAATATGTCGGGATACGAATGCGGCATTAAATATTTTAAACAAAGGTATGAACATTCTAGGTGTTGAGTGCAATAACAACAGTACCCTAGGGCATAGGGGATCTGCCGGGGAACCGGGAACGCTTGAGGAGAGTTCGACCGCTGTTGATGAAGAGAAATCTAATTCAATAAGTTGTCTCGATGAATCAAGAATCACTGTCTGTGAGAATCCCGCCCTGTAATCTTTGATTCAGCGCCGGGAGTATGTCAATATTGTTGATCGCTTTTTTATGCCTTTTCCCAGATCTAGTGGTCTTTTGCTCCATCCGACATCCCTACCCAGTCCCTTTGGTATTGGTGACTTAGGTTTACAGGCTTATCAATTCATTGACTTTTTGGCACAAAGCGCCCAGCAATACTGGCAAATCTTGCCCCTTGGTCCGATTGGGTATGGTAACTCTCCCTATGGCTCTTACTCAGCCATGGCAGGCAATCCCCTGCTCATTAGCCCAGAACAATTGCAAAAGCAGGGACTGCTCAAGGATGAAGACTTTGCCAATCTACCAGAGTTTCCCCTCGACTCAGTGGATTATAATCAGGTAATTCAAACCAAGATGCCCCTGTTATACCAAGCTTGCGATCGCTTCCGTGCCAACGCCTCACCCCAACAGCACCATAAATTTACAGAATTTTGTCAAGCAAAAGCCAGCTGGTTGGAAGACTATGCTTTATTTATGGCTGTTCGTGATGTGTTTGACCAGAGTAGCTGGCATACTTGGGAACGAGACATTGCTATGGCTCAACCCAAAGCAGTTGAGTATTGGCGGCAGAAATTGCAAGATGAAATTTATTTCTACAAATACCTACAGTTTGAGTTTTTCTGCCAGTGGTCAGCTCTCACACAGTACGCCAACCATCACCAGATCCAGATTATTGGTGATATTCCAATTTATGTGGCTCACGATAGTGCTGATGTCTGGGCTCATCGGGAAATCTTTGCCATTGATCACGAAACTGGCGAACCCACACTCATGGCTGGGGTGCCTCCGGACTATTTCAGTGCCACAGGTCAGTTGTGGGGTAATCCAGTTTATAACTGGGAACAGTTACAGGCAGATAACTTCCGATGGTGGATACAACGCTTCCAAACCATCTTGGAGTATGTAGACATTGTGCGGATTGACCATTTCCGGGGATTTGAGGCCTACTGGCAAGTCAAGCAAGGAGAAACAACTGCCATCACTGGAGAATGGGTTAAGGCACCAGGAAAAGAATTTTTTGAAGTACTCCAAGACAAGTTGGGCAATTTGCCAATTATTGCGGAAGATTTAGGGATCATCACTTCAGAAGTAGAAGCATTACGCTCACGCTTCCAGTTTCCTGGTATGAAAATTTTACAGTTTGCCTTTAGTGGGGGATCAAGTAACCCTTACTTACCCTTTAACTATATCCAAAACTGTGTGGTTTACACCGGCACCCATGATAATGACACAACAGTGGGTTGGTTTAAAAAACTCTCTGCTGAAGATAAGCAGATTATAATTAATTACTCCGGACCAGTCAGCCAAGAAGGCATCCATTGGGATTTAATCCGATTAGCGCTCAGTAGTATTGCCAACCAAGCAATTATTCCTGTGCAAGATATTTTAGGTCTGGACACAGATGCTCGAATGAATTTTCCGAGTACCGTGGAAGGTAACTGGCAATGGCGCTATCAACCGAATGCGTTGAGTGAAGAATTGGCTAATCGCCTCAAAATCCTCACTCACACTTACGGTCGCGCTCCCAGTTCTGACTAGCAAGCCTAGTTATATTGTATTGGAATAGTTTGAACAATTAATCCTATTAAGTTCATTATTGGTTGTTTATTTTTTGACAAAAATGTTAATTATTAGTTGACAATCTTCAACTCACAATCCTACACAATTATAGTCTATACAAGGGATTAACTGGACTTTATATAAGTTAAGTGCTATAGCATTTGAATTTGATATGTTCAAATTTAATTGATTAACAAAGGTAACAGGTAACATTAGGAAAGAGAGCCGACAATTGTTTCGTGTTATGGTAAATCAGCATTGGTTTTCATGAATCTATTTTTAATTTTAAATGCTATAGGTTGCGATTTTTTTATTAAAATCTATAGGTTTTTGCCCCCAATTATATGCTTTTTTAATGTTTAAGATTGATGAATTTAATGCTTTTCCCCTAGAAAGCTTGACTACTGGAGAGAGGGTCTAGGTTTAGCGGCAAAGGTTAATGCTTGTACTGCACCAGGAGCCCCCATCTGCTTTGCCTGTTGGTTATTGAACTCAACGATTACATTGCCAGCATCCCCAGCTTTAACAAATAGTTTTTCGTTAGCAACCCAAGTCTTCTGGGTTCCTTCTTCTAGGATGCCTTCATATTTTTTCTTGCCATCTGCCACGATCAGAAGCCAAGATCTACCTTTGAGAGTGATATCCACCTGAACTGGCTTATGTGGACTGGACGGTATCTTGGTTAAGGCTAACTGCGCTTGCGAGTTAGTTTGATCTAAATTACCGGGTGTCGGTAATGATTGAGCTGGAGACAAGTTTGGTTCCTTATCAGTTATTTGTGGCTTAGAAGGGTTGATTAGGACAGATAAGCCACTCACCGAACCAATAACCAAGCCAATGTAGAACAAATAAAGATGAAACGGTCGCAGTTGAGGAATCCAACTGTTACCCCACGAAAGTGTTGACCTTTGTACAGTTACCCCAGTGGGAAAAGCCTTGGCAAACTCGTCTCCATCTAAGCCTAGTGCATCCGCAAAGTGCTTGATAAACCCTTGAACATACACAGCTTCTGGTAATTGGTCTAGCTTGCCTTGCTCTATTGCCCTCAAAAATCGTGCATTAATTCGGGTGCAAGTGGCAATTTCCCCAATGCTTTTAGACTGTTGAGTGCGTAACTGGCACAGGTATGAACCCATTTCTGCCAGCTTCTTCTGTTGTTGTTCCTGCAACGGGACTTTGTTTTCATTCATACACGGTACTCCTCGACATCTGCTGGCATTTTTACTGAACAATGGTGGATTTACTGGTAAGAAAACTCACCTCTACATCATTCAAGGCACGGTAGTCACCACAAGGAAGAATTGGCTCTCCTGGTAGATTTAATTTAATCGGGCCAATAGCAGTACGATGTAGATGAATCACTGGATAGCTTAGCAGTTGAGCAACACGACGGATCTGTCGGTTTCTACCTTCGGTTAAGACCACCTCCAAAAGTGTGGATTGACCCTTACGCTTAAGTACACGGACTTGAGCGGGTAACGTTTTTTTACCCAGCAGATTAACACCTTCACGCCAAGTTTGCAGGACCGATTCTGGGGGATTACCCCGTACCCAAACCTGATACGTCTTAGGTATGTGATGACTAGGATGGGTCAGGCGAAATGTTAGCTCACCATCATTGGTCAGTAGTAATGCACCTGTAGAATCGGCATCCAGCCTTCCTACAGGATGAATCCCCTGACCCTTGGTTAGTTTATCCGGTAATAAGTCAATTACTGTCGGACGATTCCGGGAATCTCGGCAAGTGGAAACTACTCCAGCAGGCTTGTTCAGTAAAAGGTAGATAGATTGAGGTCGCTGATAGGGGTTTATCGGTTTGCCATCCACTTCGATTACATCTGTTTCTGGATCAGCTTTCTGCCCCAAATGTACAGTCGTACCATTTAGGCGCACTTGTCCTGCGGCTATCATCTTCTCGGCTCGACGCCGTGACGCAATACCCCACTGTGAAAGAATTTTTTGTACTCTTTCCTCCATGACCCAACATTTGGCTTGAGCTTTGTCTTCTGGACTATGGTGATGCTGAATTTAGTTTGCCTTATGCTTATAGTGTGCCCAGGAGTTGATTTCCATTAGACAACGACTTCAAAATACTATGTACAAATAGTACAAGAAGGTGTTCTTTTGGTTAAAACTCCGAAAAGCTCGAAGCAAAAGCCAAGCCAGATTATCAGCAAAGTTATTTCCCCAGCGCTACGGCTGTGGCTGCGATCGCAAGTAGAGGAAGTTGCTACATTGCAACTAAGCATTGTGGGACGCGATCGCCAAATCCTGACTGGTTACATTCCTCAGGTTGCCCTTGCTGCCAACCAAGCAGTTTATCAAGGACTGCATCTAACCCAAATTCAGCTCGAAGGCAGTAATATTAAACTTAACCTGGGTCAGATAATTAAGGGTAAACCCCTACGTCTTTTAGAACCAGTTCCCGTAGTGGGTCAGCTATTACTCCTAGAACCAGACCTGCAATCATCTCTTGAAGCACCCTTGTTATCTAACGCTTTGACGGAGTTATTATATACATTCCTTAAATCAGATGATATCATTAAACCCGGTAACGACCCAAAACAGCCACAAATACGCTGGCAAAAGATTAATATCAATATAGGACAGCTGACCTTAAGAGGCATTTCAACTAATCCTGATGTTGGTACCAAGCTGATAGTAATTCGTGCTGGTATCCAACTGGCGACCCCCAACCAACTGGAACTGAACCCCTTGCAAGTTCAGATAGACCCTGATGCCCCCCCGATTAGCTTAGATGGGTTTCTAATAAATTTAGGACCAGAGGTGGAGCTTCTTGAACTTACCCTCACAACTGGACAACTGATATGTCGTGGAGGACTGAAGGTAATGCCTTAGGTGTTAGTCCTTACTTTGTATAGCACTACCCATTCAGATGTTTGACATTCCTAAACTCCGAAACGTAAGTAATCGCTTACTTTTGACTTCTGACTTCGTTCCTTCTCACGCTAAGCGTAGCGCTATAAGACCCGTGGAGATTGTCGTTGGCCTCACCATCGCTACCTTTGAGGGCGCTCCATCCCTTGCCAACTAAATCCTATTCCATATCAATAAGATAACCATCTTCCTTCCGCCCCCTAATATTAAGTAATGTAACAATTATGCCGTCATAGCAGCTTAATGTCTTGACAGCTAGAGAGGAAGCCGATAAGGTTAAATACATACCCGGGTACAACGATATAAAAAATATATGCAAGACAAGCAAAAAGTTACTCTTTATCTTCCACCAGGATTGCACCGTCGGCTCAAAATAAAAGCGGCTGTTGATTCTGAATCAATGTCAGCTATGGTTGAGAGGGCGATTATATTCTACATAGAACACCAAGATGTGGTTGAAGAGGTAGACCAATATGGACAAACCCATCAAGTATACTCCTGTCCTGAGTGTTCTAGTGACTTGGTTCTCTCAGAGGGACAATTAGTTGCTCTGAAAAACCAACCTGGTGTGATATCGGAAGAACTCCCAGTAGAAAAGGTAACAGCGAAAGTATGCTCCATTACCGATTCTCACGGAGAAGAGGAATTGGTTCCTTGTTAAGGTAGCCAAAGTTAAGGTAGACAAATTAATCTACTCCCAGAGCAGACTTAGTTAGCTCAGTGGTTCAGTTGAAGATGTTTGGGCAGTTGTAAGCCGTCTCTAATATTAGGTAGAGTTATGCAAGAAGAGATAAACGTTCTCATTCAAGCTCAATATCCTCTAATCTACCTCGTGACTCCCGAGGAGGAGCGGGCAGAGAGGGCAATAGCAATGATTGCTCAAAGGAAGTCTCAACAGCAACGAGTCTTTGTTTGGACCGTCACTCACGGGATTGTTGAGTATGGTCAATCGCGCCACACCACTCAGCACAATACGGTCTCTCCTGAGGCAGCAGTTCAGTGGGTAATTCAACAAAAAGAACCTGGTATATACATCTTTAAGGACTTACATCCCTTTATCGATGCACCAGCAACTACCCGATGGTTGCGGGATGCGATGGCAAGCTTTAGGGAGGAAGCTAAGAAGTCTCTTAAAAAGTCTATCATCGTAATGTCCCCGGTGCAGCAGATTCCTATTGAGTTGGAAAAGGAAGTGGTCGTGCTTGACTTTCCCCTACCAAACCTTAAGGAACTTAACCAAGTCCTATCCCACCAACTGGATCAGAGCAAAACTCGTCGAACTACTACAGAAACTAGGGAAAAGCTGCTCAAAGCAGCATTAGGCTTGACCCGGGATGAAGCAGAGAAGGTTTATCGCAAAGCCTACGTTAAAGCTGGTCGTCTCACCGAAGCTGAAGTCGATATTGTTCTATCCGAGAAGAAGCAGATCATCCGCCGCAACGGTATCCTAGAGTATATCGAAGAAGATGAAACCCTCGATTCTATAGGAGGGTTAGAGGAACTGAAGCGTTGGCTAAAGCAGCGCTCTAATGCCTTTACAGAGAGGGCGAGAGAATATGGTTTGCCTCAACCGAAGGGAATGTTGATTCTAGGGGTTCCTGGCTGTGGTAAATCTCTGATTGCCAAAACTACGTCTCGTTTATGGGGTCTGCCACTATTGCGCCTGGATATGGGGCGGGTATACGATGGCTCGATGGTAGGGCGCTCGGAAGCCAACCTGCGCAATGCTTTGAAGACGGCAGAATCAATCTCTCCAGCTATTCTCTTCATAGATGAGCTTGATAAGTCGTTTGCTGGTAGCAGTGGTTCTTCTGACTCTGATGGGGGTACTTCAAGTCGAATCTTTGGTTCTTTCCTGACCTGGATGCAAGAAAAAACCTCACCAGTTTTTGTGATGGCGACAGCCAACCGAGTGGAGCGCCTACCAGGAGAATTCCTGCGCAAAGGTCGTTTTGATGAGATATTTTTTGTTGATTTACCCAACACCCAAGAACGCCAGCAAATCTTTGAAATTCACCTGAAAAAGCGGCGTGGAGATATTGACCGCTTTGACATTGAACAGTTAGCTAAGGTTTCTGAAGGTTTTTCTGGGGCTGAGATTGAACAAGCCCTGGTGGCAGCGATGTACGAGGCATTTGCTCAAGACCGGGAGTTTACTCAACTGGATATTATTGCCGCGATTAAATCAACTCAGCCTCTATCGCGCACGATGACAGAGCAGGTTGCAGCCCTGAGGGACTGGGCTAGGCAACGCGCGCGACCTGCTGCATCCTACGTAGCTGAATATCAGCGTATGGAGTTCTAACAGGCTTTCTCCTGCTACCAACAGGAGTAAAGGCTAGCAAAAAATTGCTAGCAGTTTGATAAGTAGCCGCTTGTAATTGTTGAGGGCGGCTAGCCATAAAAGTAAAACGCTACGTTGTCCTTTCTCTGATACCTTTTCTGGAG
>NZ_JAAHGN010000221.1:0-8586 GCF_010672485.1 Moorena sp. SIO2C4
TGGTATCAACGCCGCTGCGTAGAGCAGTTTTTAAGTCAACTTGACCTTGTTCATTAAGTAGGCAGGGACGCAGCCAACCATCAGCAGATAGACGCATCCGATTGCAGCGATCGCAAAAACATTCTGACATCTGACTAATAAATCCCAGGGTGCCCTTGGCACCAGGAATCTGGAACACATCAGCTGGGCCATTACCCCGGACACTGGATTCTATCAAACCCCAGCGTAAGTGAATCCGTTGCCGTAATTCTTCCGAAGGTACCCACGCCCGCTGACCAAATAGCTGGGAGTTCCCGATGGGCATAAACTCGATAAATCTAACGTGCCAGGAGCGGTGAATGGTTAGAGCAGCTAAATCCAGCACTTCCTGGTCATTAACTCCTGGAATTACCACCACATTCAGCTTTAACGGGTCAAATCCAACCTGATGGGCAGCTTTTATCCCTTCCCAAGTCTGTTCCCAGCGCGAACGTCCCCGATTGCCGATAATTTTGTCAAATGTCTCTCGATTGAGGGAGTCCAGACTAATATTAATCCGCCGTAAACCCGCCTGGTAGAGTTCCTTTGCCATACCAGCCAGTAAAAAGGCATTGGTAGTCATCGCTAAATCTTGTGTTTCCGGTAAAGATGCGATCGCTCTGACTAACTCCACTACACCTGGACGCAATAGGGGTTCACCTCCCGTGAGGCGAAACTTTCTAAATCCGACCGGGATAAACACCTCCTTGACCAGAGTCAGCAGTTCTTGATCAGTGAGTAATTCTTGCCGTAGGATATAGTCAAGCTCTGCTCCTTGAGGCATACAGTACTGACAACGGAAGTTGCAGCGGTCAATCAAGCTAATCCGGAGATAGTCTACAGTATTCATATATTGCACCGGATCATGGGGTTTCAAAGGGTTTTGTTGACACTCCCCGGCCTAAAGGCGCGGGGATTCTTCAATCAACGACCCGACTTGCTGAACCTGGCCGGAACCAAGAACAGTAGAGGTCAGATCTCCTGAAGCCTTCGGGTCTATGACCCAAGTTCCGACGTGCCCCGTCGTACTTATGGCTCGATTTCGGATATTGATAGCGGCATTATGGTCTCTGTCAAGTTCACACCCACATTTACAGGCATGAGTTCTAGTAGATAAGGATTTCTTGACAGTTTCGCCACACTCAGAGCAGTTTTGACTGGTATAGGCGGGGTTTACTGCGACAGTTACCCTGCCTAACTTAGTCCCAAAGTGCTCCAACCATTTCCTGAATTGATACCAACCAGCGTCATTAATAGACTTAGCAAGGCAGTGGTTTTTAACCAGGTTTTTAACTCTTAAATCTTCGTAGGCGACCAGGTCGTTAGACCGGATTACGCAACGTGCCAGTCTCTTAGCATGTTCTTCACGTTGCCTACTTATTTTAAGGTGCTGCCTGCCTAATCTGTTAACCGCTTTCCTGCGATTGGATGAGCCTTTCTTTTTTCGAGAAACTCGACGTTGATAAAACTTTAAGCGTTTCTCCCCTTTTCTATAAAATCGGGGATTTGGTTCGGAGTGACCATTGGAATCTGTATAGAACTCTTTAAGTCCTACATCCAGCCCAATCATCTCACCTGTGTACTCTATTTCCTCTTTTACGTTAACTGCAACGCAAAATTGAACGTAGTACCCATCAGCTCGCTTAACTATCCGAACTCGGTTGATTTGCTTTTTGTCGAAGCGCCATAAATCCCAGGTACCTTTGAGCTTAAGCTTTCCGATCCCCTTCTTGTCCGTGAACGTTATTGATTTCTTGTCAGGGGATAATTTCCATCCTGACTTCTTATATTCGACAGACCGAGCATGTTTTTGGAACTTGGGAAAACCCTTTTTACCTGGGACTTTTTTCTTGCAATTATCGTAGAAGCGAACAATCGATGACCATGCCCTCTCAGAGGCAGCCTGACGGGCAGTAGAGTTCAATTCATTAGCAAAGGGAAACTCTTTAGCCAGGATTTTAGAATACCTACTAAAGTCACTTTTCCCTGTCCCTTTATTGTCTAACCATAGACGAATGCAGCTATTACGAATGAATTTAACCGTCCGGAGCGCCTCGTCTATTGCTGAATATTGGGACTCTTTACCTTTCGCTTTAAACTCTAGTATAATCATTGACCTTGACCTTGACCTTCGGTCACGCTACCCGAACGGTCACGCTACCCGAACGAATCTCGACCTCTTTCGATATATATTTATACTAACAGAATCGTATAAAACTTTCAAGTATCAATCAAGATTCTCTTCTACGCGACTTTAGTCGCTAGTCACTTTCATCCCCGGTCTTTAGACGCGGGGCTTTCAGTGTTGGGAACTCGAGTAAGCACTTACACAGAATTAATCGCCTACTCCAAATCTCTGTAACCTTTACCCTGCAAGGCTTTGAGTTTTGGAAAATGTGTAATTAATTTTGTGTACCTGCTTAATAGGTTATACCTATTCCGGAATATGTCCCTCAGCCCTTGTAGCTAATGCTATGCAGCATCTCTTTCCAAGAATCCAGTGATACTGCAACTGTTAGGGTGCATTCCTTTTCTTGCAAAGCCTATTCTGTGTCCCTCAAGGGAGTGTCACAATTGGTTACTCATGGTGTCCTCCCCTACCTAAAATCGATAAGAAACTACCAGTATTCCAGATTTAGGGGAAATGACCGACAAACCAGATTTTCTTCTATACGCACAACACGGATGGGCGGATAACTCTAAAGCGATGGCACGCCTTGCCCAATCCTTAGCCACATCCCGCACTGCCATCATTACTCCCGATCTCGGTTGGTTCAAAACTTGGCTCTGGATAGAACCCCTAATCAACCAACTCGAACACATTGTCTTAGATACCATTGTCACTTATCCCCAGACACCAATCCGAATTATTGGTCATTCCATGGGTGGCTTAATTTGGCTAGAACTCCTCAGCCGTCACCGAGACTGGTGGTCACAAGTAGAATCCTTAGTGTTGATTGGTTCTCCTATTGGTGGTGCAGATGTAGCTAGAATTATTGACCCCTTGGGCATTGGTATTGGTATCGCAAAGGATTTAGGTATCAACCGCCGACAACTAGCAGAGTCCATTGGCGCAGTGATTCCCACATTAGTAATAGCTGGTGATAGTGATCACGGTAGCGACGGCACGATTACAATAGAGACAACCAAGTTTTCTCGTAGTCAATTCGTTTGTTTACCTAATGTGCATCATGCTGCTCTCAAAAATCATCCTTTAGTCGCAGCAGAAATCCAGAAATTTTGGGCGAATCCAGTTATCACACAACCTCCTCCACCAGGAGACTTTATTACTAGCTTAATTCAACAATTACACTCAGTCCCAGGTATGACTGATGGTCATGGTAGAGATTTTCACCGAGCCAAGACCTATATAACATTTAAAAATGGCATTTCCATTCGGACTTGGAAGAATCCTTTACTAATACACCATGTATTTGTGGCTAGCCCTGAAGGAGACTGTCTCTACAGTGGTTTTGTAGGTTGGATACATAATCAAGCCTTATATCAAACCCTTGGGACTTTGACATGCTCCCTCGTTAAATCGGAGATTATAACGAGGGATTCCTAAACCTCACGACTTAGGTTTACTGCTTTTGCGGCACTTATCTAGGTTGTTACCAACCCCTGACAGAACGCCTACACAGTCAATTTCCTCCACGGTCTGCCCGACCGCAGCGATACCTCGTTGACAAATCACTTGGGCGGCTGCAACATCTCGGTGAATTTCATAACTACATTCAGGGCATTTGTGGAGTCGTTCAGATAAATCTTTCTTGCCTGTATGTGCCCCACAATTGGGGCAAATTTGACTCGTATACCTATAATCGACCTTGCCAAAATATATACCCCGTTTCCAACACACCCAAGCCAGAATATTGAAGAACTGACCAAAACCTGCATCAAGAGTATGCTTACTCAGCATTCCTTTTGCCCAGGTTCTAAAGTCTAAGTCTATGTCCTTCGGACAGGCTTCGCCAACAACAAATATCATGCCCGCTTGGTCACACAAATGATCAGCTAACTTAAAGTGGAAGTCTTTTCGGGTATCTGTGATTTTTTGATGTAGTCTAGCAATTTTATGATTGAGTTTATGTCGATTCGCTGAACCCAATTTCTTTAACTTCAGTCTACGTTGCAGTAATTTCAACTCGCCGTGTAGTTTTGTTAAAAACTTTGGACGTTCAATTAACTCACCATCAGAAGTTGCTAAGAACTTATCTAACCCAACATCAATCCCCAGTGGATGCCCCCATACTGGTGTATCAGGAACACTTACGTCACTCTGCAAAGCAATCATTGCAAAATAACCACTGGCTCGTCTAACCACTCTCACTTGCTTGATTTTGAACCCCTCAGGTATTGGTCGTGATAATCGCATCTTGACCATCCCAATTTGAGGTAATTTAATCAAATCATTGACTACGGGATTAGCCTTAAACTGAGGGAAGACAAAAGACCGCATTCGATACTTATTTTTGAATCGTGGGAACCCATGTCCCTGATTCTTCATGCTTGTAAATGCTTTGTCCAGTGTCTTAAGCACTTGTTGTAGGACTTGTGCGTTAACACGCTTCAGTTCGGGGTTAGACTTTTTAGCCTTGGTTAAACCTGCTGACTGTTCTTTGTATCCCGGATAAGGTGCATTCGCTGGGATGATGTATTCTTGCTGTAACGAACAAGAATTTATCGAACACTTTCTACTGTTATACCAGTCCTTTCTCTCCCTTAAGGCATAATTCCAAACCTTTCTTGTGACCGCTAACATTTCTTCAATGATTGCGATCTGATCTTTTGTCGGGACTAGCTTGTACTCGTAGGTTAGTGTCAACATTAGCCTATTTTAACATGATTCTATCAAAACCAGATATTCTGAGTAGAATTAGATACACCAATACTTTCAACCGTAACGCTATCCCGTTGTTAATTTATTAGTCGTGATTCATCTCACCGCTATAATCTTTGATTTAGCGGTGAGATGAATCACGACATTTTCTGATAGCAAAGGGAACAGGGAGTAGGGAGTAGGTGCGATTCGTTAGCTAGAAACCTTACCCGATCAGGGTATGGGGGATTTGCTGCCCTTGACACATGAGCCCTTACAACTTGATAACCATGCAGGTGTTAGCCCAGCCGGAGCGGAATCCGAGTGACAGCCTTACCCCTATTAGTAAGACATAACTTGCTTACTGATAAAGCGGGGTCAAGTAGTGAAGCACTGCCAGCTATCATGTGGTGTTAGTAACAGGCTTCGACTCATGGGTACACACCGAAGGTATGTTTAAATCATCGTCATGCTCACGTGGCGCAATAGGCAGCAATCGCCACAGACAAAAGTCAATGGGATTTTGACTAAAAGTTCTACTCCTTTTAGAGATTCCACTATACTATCCTCGGTGAACAGTACCGCCCTAAAAGTCCAATCAATGGTTATCAGGAACGAAGTAACCTCTGTATTTGCTCTGATGAAGGTCGATACTAGAGTAGGTAGTTAGCCGCAAGGGATAGGTCGGCAAGATTGACCTCAGAAGCCAAAGTCACCGGGTAATGCCTAGAATATGCTGACGGACTCACATTTTAGGAAAAGAAATAGTTGTAAGTACCAATTGATATGTCCCTACCTCAATCTGGATATACCTTACCGGTATTCGCCTGTGCCTCAGCAATAGCCGCCCTCCATCAGTTACGCAACGGCCAACCCTTGGAAACGGTTTCAGTGGACTTAATTAACCCTCCTGAAACCGTAGACATTCCCATTGAGCAAGTGGCTAGGATTCGAGAAGGGGTAGCGCTAGCTATTACTCACTCTAACCCTGGTGATAACCTTGACCTTACCCGTAATACCCCAATTTGGGCAGTCGTAGAATGGGGTTCCTCGGAGCAAACTGAATCGATACAGTTATTAGGGGGTGAAGGAATTGGACGACAAATCAATGCCGGAGGCAAACCAGCCATCTATGCTTATGCCGAGAAACTATTGCACCATAACTTGAGTTGTCTGCTAGCACCGTCAGAGAAAATTCAGGTGACGATTATCTTGCCGGAAGGGCGGAAGTTGGCACAGCGTACTTCTAATTCTGCCTTTGGTGTAGTAGAAGGACTTTCCCTACTAGGAACTACTGGCATTTCCCAGCCTCTGAGTGCTCCTGGTCAATTAGCTGCTTACCAGGAGGAATTAAAAGCAAAAGCCAGCAAATTGCTAAAAGAGCAAGCCTCCTCACATTCGACAACACTAGTGTTCTGTGTCGGAGAAAATGGCTTAGATTTGGCGCGAGGCTTGGGGATTAATCCCGAGCGGCTGGTTAAAACAGCCAATTGGCTCGGACCGTTGTTGGTAGCAGCTGGATACTCCCAGGTGCCAGAACTTTTGTTATTTGGCTATCATGGTAAGTTAATTAAACTGGCAGGAGGAATTTTTCATACTCACCACCACCTAGCTGATGGACGACTGGAAATACTCACCGCTCACTGTGCGCAGTTAGGAGTACCAACCCCACTGATCAGGCAAGTATTTGGCAGTCAAACCACTGAAGCTGCTCTCAATTGTCTGCGTCAATGGGATCAGACTCAGGGCACTGATTGGGTAAATCAGGTTTATCATGCGATCGCATTGACCATTGACCAACGCTGCTTTGACTACATCCGCAAACACAGTGAGCAGCATATCCAGGTGGGCTCTGTATTGTTCGATCGCGGACGCAAAATTATTGTTACCAGTCCCACAGGTTGGACATTGATTTCAAATTTGTGATAAATTTTTATAAATCTTAATATATTGGCGGGCGGATCTTGTAGCCGAACCCAATGTATGATAAATTAACCTGATTATCAGCTGAAACTTCGCATTTCAGGACATATAGACTGAAACCCTGAAAAATCTTCTGACTAGAAGTCACGAGATTGTCAACAGACATACCACTGCCAGGCAGGTCTATGAAGTGCGTGTGGGAGTGGAAACTGAAATAACCGTAAACAGATTGAGTTCTGTATCGTCGATGAGAGTCTACGACTCAGACTAACTGGTTAATGCCAGCGCTACCATCCACATCAAAGTGTTGGGGCGTTGAAGGATTAATTTACGGAAACCATCAGCTTTCAACCTATCTGTTCATAGCAATCAATTTATGCTGCCCAGAAGCACACCTAGGCAGCGACCTGTTCGTACATTCACACAACTAAACATGACGAACACAGCAGTAACCCTAAGGACCAACAAACTATCTTACCAGAAAGAGGCATTGGCTGTAGCCTCTCTAGCAGAGCAGTTGAATCGCCAGATGATTGTGATTCTGGACTTCGGCTCTCAATACTCGGAACTGATTGCTCGTCGCATTCGCGAGACTAACGTTTACTCCGAGGTGCTATCCTATCAGACCACAGCTCAACAGCTACAGCAGCTTCATCCCCAGGGCATCATTCTCTCTGGAGGTCCCAATTCCGTCTATGACGATGGAGCCCCCCTATGTGACCCAGAAATTTGGAATCTCGGTATACCCGTGCTAGGGGTTTGCTATGGGATGCAGTTGATGGTGCAACAACTAGGCGGAACAGTTACCAGAGCCAAGAAAGCTGAGTATGGTAAAGCCGCCTTACTCATTGATCACCCCACTGAGTTACTGAGCAATGTGCGAGACCACTCAACCATGTGGATGAGCCACGGAGATTCCTGTGTGACTTTGCCAGATGGCTTTGAAGTCCTTGCCCATACTCAGAATACCCCTTGTGCGACCATCGCTAACTATCATAAAAAACTTTATGGCGTGCAATTCCATCCAGAGGTTGTGCATTCAACCGATGGTCTTGCCCTAATCCGTAACTTTGTTTACAACATCTGCGAGTGTGAACCCACTTGGACCACTGCTGCTTTTATTGAGGAAGCGATTCGAGAAGTGCGTGCCAAGGTTGGGGAAAAACGGGTTCTGTTGGCTTTGTCTGGTGGAGTAGATTCCTCTACCCTTGCCTTCTTACTCCATCGCGCAATTGGGGATAAACTAACTTGTATGTTTATTGACCAAGGCTTCATGCGCAAAGGCGAGCCAGAGCAGTTAGTGAAGCTATTTCAGGAAGAATTTTGTATTCGAGTAGAGTATGTGAACGCTCGCGATCGCTTTTTGGCTCGCCTTGCTGGTGTCACTGACCCAGAAGAAAAGCGTCGCCACATCGGTCACGAATTCATTCGCGTCTTTGAAGAAGAATCCCAACGTCTTGGTCCATTTGATTATTTAGCTCAGGGTACCCTCTATCCGGATGTAATTGAATCAGCCCATACCAACGTTGATCCCAAAACCGGTGAGCGGGTAGCTGTGAAAATCAAGAGCCATCACAATGTCGGAGGCTTACCCAAAAACCTACGCTTCAAGCTGGTAGAACCATTACGCAAGCTATTTAAAGACGAAGTGCGCCAACTTGGTCGTGACCTCCACTTGCCAGAATCGATTGTGCGCCGACATCCCTTCCCCGGACCAGGATTGGCGATTCGCATCATTGGTGAAGTGACCCCAGAACGGTTGAATATTCTGCGGGATGCTGATTTCATCGTTCGAGATGAAATTCACCGACAGGGGATGTATA